>NZ_JBSGBZ010000011.1:0-218319 GCF_053601495.1 Streptomyces sp. NPDC004721 | reverse complement strand
CTATCGCCCCCCCGGGCGCCCCTAAAAGCCGGGGGGGCCCGGTCCGCGTGATCGCAGACGGGCCGCCGGTTCCGGGTGGGCGATACTGGGTTCGAACCAGTGACCTCTTCGGTGTGAACGAAGCGCTCTCCCACTGAGCTAATCGCCCGGGCACAGAGAGAACATTACCGCATGTCAGGGGATGCCCGGGACCACAGCCCGGCGAGCACCGGGCCGCCACCCGCCGCGCTCAGCGGCCGCCGGCGTCCCAGGGCGGCACCAGGCCGAACCTCCAGACGTACACCCCGGCCAGCACGGCGACGATCACCAGGCCGGTCAGGGTAAGCGCGATGTTGCGGCGGCGCACCTCGGGATCGAGGGCCTGCTGGGCCGCCTCGGTGACCTTGCGCTTGGTCCAGCGCAGCACGAGCTGGGCCCAGACGAACTCGGTGGCCCAGATCGCCATGCCGCCGAAGATCACCACCCAGCCCGGTCCGGGCAGCGCGAGCATGACGACGCCGGCGATCACGACCAGGAGTCCGGCGAGGAAGATCCCCACCTGCCAGCCCAGGTGCAGCACGCGGCGTGACCGGACGAACGCGGGAGCCCGCGACCCCAGCCCCCGGCCCCGCGCCTCGCCCGCCTCCGCCTCGGCCTTCGCTCGTCCCGGCGCCTCGGCCGGCTCCTCCGGTTCGTCACTCCCCGTATTCATACGGTTCAACCGTACCGGACGAGAATCCGGTCACCGGAATGGGCGTACCGTACGAACACACCCTCCGCCGGAAGAGTTACGTAAAGCCAAGCAAAACACTCAGAGGGGTTTACAACGGCACCGTAGGTGGCATGTCGATTTCGCCGACGTGCGAATCCCCGAGCGCACACTGAGCGAAAGGCCCTGGCGCTTATGAACACCACGGTCAGCTGCGAGCTGCACCTGCGCCTCGTTGTATCGAGCGAGTCCTCTCTGCCTGTCCCCGCAGGCCTGCGGTACGACACGGCCGATCCCTACGCCGTGCACGCCACCTTCCACACCGGAGCCGAGGAGACCGTCGAGTGGGTGTTCGCCCGCGACCTCCTCGCCGAAGGGCTTCACCGACCCACGGGTACCGGAGACGTCCGTGTCTGGCCCTCGCGCAGCCATGGCCAGGGCGTCGTGTGCATCGCCCTGAGCTCTCCGGAGGGCGAAGCCCTGCTGGAGGCCCCGGCGCGGGCCCTGGAGTCCTTCCTGAAGCGAACGGACGCGGCCGTGCCCCCCGGCACGGAACACCGGCACTTCGATCTGGATCAGGAGCTGTCGCACATCCTCGCGGAAAGTTAGGGGCAGACCCGTCGAAACCCTTCAAGCAGCCCGTTGCCGTCCACTCGGGGAGACGGCTCGGGCCAGGACAACCGCATACGCGAACACACCGGCACCGGTCTCCCGCGGGGGCTGGTGCCGGTGTGCTCGCGTGGCCGCGGCAGCGGCGCCGTGAGCTGCTCGGGGGCGCGTGGAGCCACTACCATCGGCCTGCATCGGCGGGCGTGTGCCCGATCCCCAGGCCAGGGAGCGAAACGTGCTGATCACCCACGACACCCGGTGCGCGCTGGACACCGTGGTGGATCTGGTGAACACCGCACCGGAGGACGACGGGGCACCGGACGGGCTGGCGAACGTCGCGGCGCTCGCGGATTTCGTGGCGAACCACAAGATGAGCGATGTGGGTGTGCTGTCGGAGTTCGATCTTTCCGCGGTGCGCAGGATCCGCGGCCGGTTCGCGGGGATCTTCGCGGCACCGGACTGCCGGACGGCCGCGGGCATGATCAACGATCTGGTGGCCGCGGCGGGCACCACGCCCCGGCTGAC
Organism: Streptomyces sp. NPDC004721; assembly: GCF_053601495.1. Taxonomy (NCBI): domain Bacteria; kingdom Bacillati; phylum Actinomycetota; class Actinomycetes; order Kitasatosporales; family Streptomycetaceae; genus Streptomyces; species Streptomyces sp. NPDC004721. The sequence continues at coordinate 216,497 of NZ_JBSGBZ010000011.1, read as the reverse complement.
GGACCACGACGGGTACGACTGGCATGTCCACTACTTCGCGCCCGGTGCCTCCGTGGCCGACCATCTGGCCGCCGACTGCGGGATGGCGCTCGCGTTCTTCGTGGTGGCCGGGGAGCGGGAACGGCTGCGGCGCTGCGAGGCTCCCGACTGCCGGCGTGCCTTCGTCGATCTGTCCCGCAACCGCTCGCGGCGGTACTGCGACAGCCGTACGTGCGGCAACCGTCTGCATGTGGCCGCCTACCGGGCGCGCCGCAAGGAGGCGGCCGGCTGACTGGAAGGCCGGGTGACGGACCTGTCCGGGGCCGGCGTTCCGGTGCCGTGTCGATGGTTGTCGTGGTCCCCGGCGGGTGACGCCGAGGACCCACGGATACGGCTCACAGCAACAGCAGGTCGTGCAACGAAGCCATGAGCAGCAGACACCCGATCACCGCAAGGAAGATCATCAGCGGCGGCTGGGAAAGGGCGAAGAGACATCCGCGCGGCTCGTCCTGAGGCGGCGCGGACTCGCTCTGTGTCGTGTCCACCATCTCGGGGCGATGATGACGCAGCCGCCGCGGCTGACGCGATCAACACACCAGGATTGTGCGGGAGTCAGCAGGATTCCGTGATCTTCGGTCCGCTTCGGCGCGGACCGTGATCACTTACGGGCGCACCCATGATCACCGTCAGATGCCGTGCTTCTTCAGGATCGCCTCGATGTCGCTGAAGTCGTCCTCGCTCCCGGACGCCGCCGGCTTCGCGGCGGGCCGGCCGGAGGTGCGGGCGGCCGGTCCCAGGGACGGCGCCGACGCCGCCGGAGCCACCGCTCCCCGCTCCGCCGTCCGGGTCGTCTCCTTGCGCTCCTTGCGCGTGCCGCCGCGGCGGCGCTCCACCGCCCGGGCCGTCGCGAAGAGCAGCCAGGCGGCGCCGAGCAGGCCGAATCCCGCCCAGGCGGTCGGGCTGAAGGCGGTGTCGGCCAGCCAGCCGACGATCCCGGTCATCGCCAGGCCGACCGGGACCAGGGAGTAGGCGGCGATACGGGCCGCGGCGAGGAAGCGCCGCCGGTAGGCGGTGACGGCGGCGATGCCCAGGCCGGCCGCGGAAACGGCGGAACATACGGTCTCGGCGATCATCCGGTCCTCCAGGCAGGCTCTCCGGTCGGGGTGGTTCGTCCCTTCCATCCTGCACCGCCCACCGCCGGGGAGGCCATGTTCCGGGCGGACTTCAGGGAGATCTCCGGGTCGTCTCCTCCGCAGGTCCCGGTGGGCGTACGACGTGTGATCCCGGTTGGGGCGCCCGCGGCGGGCCTGGGAGACTGTCCCCATGAGCGACTCCTCCCCCGCGCACGTCCCCGTCCCGGTCCTCGACGTCTGGTGCGAGCTCCAGTGCCCCGACTGCCGTACCGCGCTCGACGACCTGCGTGCCCTGCGCGCCCGGTACGGCGACCGGCTGGAGCTGCGGCTGCGGCACTTCCCGCTGGAGAAGCACCAGCACTCCTTCGCCGCCGCGCAGGCCGCGGAGGAGGCCGCCGAGCAGGGGCAGGGGTGGCCGTACGTGGAGGCGGTGCTGGACCGGGTCGAGCGGCTGGCCCGCGAGGGCGAGCCCGTCCTGATCGAGGTGGCCCGTGAACTGGGCCTGGACGCCGAGGAGTTCGACACCGCGCTGATCGACGGCCGGCACATCCTGATCGTCGACGCCGACCAGGCCGAGGGCAAGGCGATCGGCGTGACCGGCACGCCGACGTACGTGGTCGGGGGCGAGCGCCTGGACGGCGGCAAGAGCCAGGAGGGGCTGCGCGAGCGCATCGAGGAGATCGTGGACCGGCTGCTGGCCGAGTCCGGGCAGGGGAACTGACCGGCCCGGCCCGTCCGTCGCCGCTGTTCTCACGGAGTGCCGAAGCGGTTCCTCAGAGCAGTTCCTTGTAGACGGCGCGCAGCACGGGCCGGTAGCCGAGGGACTCGTACAGCCGCTCGGCCGGGGTGTTGCCCGCGAAGACGTTGAGGCCCAGGACGCGTCTGCCCGCGGCCAGCGCCTGGATCTCGGCCAGCAGCATCAGGGAGCGGCCGTGGCCCCGGCCGCGGAAGCGCTCGTCGGCCTCGACGTCGTAGACGAAGGCCCGCTCCTCGGTGACCGCCACCCACAGGGTGCCGACCGGGGTGCCCTCGTGCTCCAGCACGCTGAGCACCATGCCGGGGGTGTCGGGGCCCTGGGGCAGCAGCCGGGCGTGGTCGTCCTCCGACTTGGCCCGTGCCTCGTCGGCGGGCACACCGCGGTCGATCCAGCTCTGCGCGTAACTGAGCTTGCCTTGTTCGAGCCATGGCCCGTACTCGCCCGGGGTCATGGGCCTGCCCCGGCTGCCGGCGGGCAGTTCGGGCGCGCCGGCGTCCAGCCGCTTCTCCATGGCGCGGTTGCGTTCGACGTAGCCGAGCGCCGTGACCAGCCGGACCGCGGCCTCGGCGTCGGCGGGTACGGCGGCTTCGATCCGCTTGCAGCCCCAGCCGCGCGCCACCTCCTCGGCGGCGAGCGCGGCCACCGTGCCGCGGCCCCGGCGGCGGTCCGGTTCGTCGATGTGCAGGTCGAGGACCCTGGCGACGGAGGGCCCGAAGACGGGGTGCGTGGCGAGGTGTATCCCGCCGACCGGGCGGCTGTTCACGCACACCTGGTAGCGGCGTGAACGGGTTCCGTCGGCGTTCTGCTGCAGCGGCTCGGTCGGCCGCAGGGTCGTGGTCATCAGGGATGTTCTACCCGCTGCGACAGGGTGCGGCAGCCGAATATGTCCCGCCTGAGCGGATCCGGACCGCCGGGTCCAGTGCTGTGGCCGGAAAGCTCGCGACGTCCGGTGCTGGGGGCACCTCCCACGCCCTTCAGGCAGTGGGGGAGCATCGCAAGGCGGAGTATCGCCCGCGTACTGGATGTACTCGGGTGATGCGACAACGCGGCGTGGGGGTACCCCCGGCCGAAGGCTGGGGGAGTGCCGTGCCGGGCGTCGCGAGCCGGTGAACCTTTCCGGTCGCAGCACTAGGGGTCCAGTCGGTGTGCCGAGCGTTCGTCGAAGATCCGCATGGCCTTGGCGGTCACCGGGCCCGGGGCGTCCGGCAGTTCGCGGTCGTCGACACGGTGCACGGCCTGGATGTCGCGCAGGGTGGAGGTGAGGAAGACCTCCTCGGCCCGGCTCAGGACGTCCAGCGGCAGGTCGGTCTCCTTCGCGCCCGTCCACTCGATCACGAGGGCGCGCGTGATCCCGGCGAGGCAGCCGGAGGCGAGCGGCGGGGTGTGGAGGTCCCCGTCGAGGACGACGAAGACGTTGGAGCCGGTGCCCTCGCAGAGCCGTCCGACGGTGTTGCCGAACAGGGCCTCGGTAGCGCCGTGTTGGTGAGCGCGGGCGAGCGCGACGACGTTCTCGGCGTACGAGGTGGTCTTCAGGCCGGTGAGCGCGCCGCGCTCGTTGCGGGTCCAGGGCACCGTGACGACGGCGGTGGAGTCGGGGCGGCGGGTGGTCTCGCCGAGGGCGACCAGCAGCGTCGGGCCCTGGTCCCCGCGGTCGGAGCCGAGGGGCCCGTGACCGCCGGTGTAGGTGATGCGCAGCCGGCCCAGCGGCATCGGGTTGGCCTCGATCACGGCGGCGCAGGCGCGGCGCACCTCGTCGTGGTCGGGGTCGGGCAGGCCCAGGCCGCGGGCGGACCGGGTGAGCCGGTCCAGGTGGCGGGTCAGCGCGAACGGCTTTCCGTCGAGCGCCTTCACCGTCTCGAAGATGCCGTCGCCCACGGTCAGCCCGTGGTCGAACGCGGAGACACGGGCGGACTCGAAGTCCCGCAGCGCGCCGTCGAGCCAGATCTTCACCGTTGCAGTCCCTCTCCGCTTTCCTCGTACCTGCCCGACGCTACCGCGAGCAGCCGGGCCGCCTTCAGCTCGGTCTCCCGCCACTCGCCCTCGGGGTCCGAGTCCCAGGTGATCCCGGCGCCGGCGCCGAAACGCAGGACGGGTGTGTCGGCGGCACGGTCGATCCAGAAGGTGCGTATGCCGACGGCCAGCTCGCCCGTCCCGCGGTCGGCGTCGACCCAGCCGATGCCGCCGCAGTAGGGGCCGCGGGGCGCGGTCTCCAGGACGTCGATGATCCGCAGGGCGCTCGACTTGGGGGCTCCGGTGATCGAGCCGGCCGGGAAGGCGGCGTCGAGCAGCTCGGGCCAGCCCGCGCCCTCGCACAGCTCGCCGCGGACCGTGGAGACGAGGTGGACCAGTCCGGGGTGCTTCTCGACGACGCACAGGTCGGGGACGGTGACACTGCCGGTGGCACACACGCGCCCGATGTCGTTGCGGACCAGGTCCACGATCATCACGTTCTCGGCGTAGTCCTTCGCCAGGAGCTCCGCCTCGGTGCGGGCGGTGCCCTTGATCGGGCCGGACTCGACGGTCCGGCCGTCGCGGCGCAGGAAGAGCTCGGGGGAGGCGGTGGCGATCTCCACTCCGTGCCCGGGCAGGCGAATCGTTCCCGCATACGGCGCCGGGTTGCCGCGGGCCAGTACGGCGGTCAGGGCGTCCACGTCGGCGGCGGGGGCGACCGGCGCGCCGAGCACGCGGCAGAGGTTCACCTGGTAGACCTCGCCGGTCGCGATGTGCTCGCGGATGCGTCGTACGCCGGCGGTGTACGCGGCGTGGTCGAGGGAAGAGGTCCAGTCACCGGCTCCCGGGCCGCGCCACCGGCCCGGGACGGGAGCGGGTACGGGTTCCTCCCGCACGTCACGGAAGCGGGCGCAGGTCAGCCGGCCCTCGTAGTCGGCGGCGACGGCCCAGAAACCGCTGGAGTCCAGGGCCGCGGGATCACTGGTGACATCGGTCAGGCCGGTGGCGACACGGTCGCCGAAACGGGCAAGAGGAGGCAGGTCGAGCACGCCGTCGAGTCTATGGCGGGCGCCGTCCCGGGCGGTCCGGGCGTGTCGTTCCGGGCCCCCGGCCGGGTCGCCGAGCGGACGCAGCGCAGCACGCTGCACAAACGCGTTTTTGTACTGGCCCGGGAATCCGCTAGAGTTCAACACGTCGCCGGGCCGCGCAAGCGGACCGAAACGACAGGCGGACGTAGCTCAGTTGGTAGAGCGCAACCTTGCCAAGGTTGAGGTCGCGAGTTCGAGCCTCGTCGTCCGCTCGCAGGAAGAGGGGATCTCCCGGGTCCCCTGTACTCCTGGTGGAGTGGCCGAGAGGCGAGGCAACGGCCTGCAAAGCCGTCTACACGGGTTCAAATCCCGTCTCCACCTCCAAGGACGATTAGCTCAGCGGGAGAGCGCTTCCCTGACACGGAAGAGGTCACTGGTTCAATCCCAGTATCGTCCACTGGATCTGCCGAAGATCCTTACCCGCGCGATTAGCTCAGCGGGAGAGCGCTTCCCTGACACGGAAGAGGTCACTGGTTCAATCCCAGTATCGCGCACAGGGATCGTGATCCTTACCCGTGATCATGATCTTGAGGACGATTAGCTCAGCGGGAGAGCGCTTCCCTGACACGGAAGAGGTCACTGGTTCAATCCCAGTATCGTCCACACGCCAAGAAGCCCCCCGGTCGTCTCGTACGGCCGGGGGGCTTCGTCGTTCCACGCGACGGCGGCCGGGCCGCCGGGGCACAGAACAATGCCGGCGCAGCTCCCCAGCTGCGCCGGCATTCTGCCGTCCGCCGCACCCCCGTCCCCACGGGGTTTCATGGGTGGATGTCCCCGCCCGGACCGCTCTTCCGGGCCTGGGGTCGCCGCTCAGCGCCCCAGCATCACACCCACGGACGACGCCTGTGTGGCCACTGTGTTCCAGCCGTCGAAGACGAGCAGGAGCAGGGCCGCCAGGGGAAGGGCCATCAGCGTCGCCACCAGGGGGTGGCGGCGGCCCGTTCGGCGGGAGCGCGCGAACCGCGCCTGGGTGCGGAGCAGCGTCCGCGGTGCCGTCAGGGCCATGGTCCCTCTCCTGACCGTCTCGGTTGTCGTTGGCAGCGGCGGGTGCCTGACCTCGGGGGACGAGTGCCGCACCCGCCGCTTGACCTCAAATCTAGGCGCGCGGCGTATCCGGGGCGTCATGCCCTCGTACCGATTGGAGGGCCTCCCGGAGGATGAGCCGTGAGCTGGGGACTACTCCCCTGGGTGGAGACATGACTCCGGGCCTCGGGGTCTTCCCGGAGGGGACGCCCGCGACACCGCCACCCCCACCGGTCCACCGGATGAGCCGCCCCCGCTGTGCGTGACTTCTCTCACCTGGGCCGCACCCCGGTACGGGCCCTGCTCCCCCCGGCGGCGGGGCCCGTCCGCCCCCGGCCCCCACAGCCGCCCGGCACAGGTCCAACCTCCTTCCCCCTGCGGGCGGTTGGGATCTTGAGACACCCCAAGGCGGGCTCGTCCCAAGCGCGTTGACCGTGTGTCAAATCCACTGTCTCGCGCGGACAATCGATGGGGTCGAGAGGGCGCGGCCTCTGCGCGCAGGCGGTCCCGGATACGTAAGCTGTGGCTCGTCACAGGGACCGGGCAGCGGGGATGAACATGGCGATGATGCGCCTGAGGCGCGAGGACCCGCGCGTCGTCGGCTCGTTCAGGCTTCACCGACGGCTCGGCGCGGGCGGGATGGGCGTGGTCTACCTGGGCTCCGACCGGAAGGGCCAGCGCGTGGCGCTGAAGGTCATCCGGCCGGATCTGGCGGAGGACCAGGAGTTCCGCTCGCGGTTCGCGCGCGAGGTCTCGGCGGCGCGGCGGATCCGGGGCGGGTGCACGGCGCGGCTGGTGGCCGCGGACCTGGAGGCGGACCGGCCGTGGTTCGCCACGCAGTACGTGCCCGGGCCCTCCCTGCACGACAAGGTGGCCGAAGAGGGCGCCCTGTACGCGGCGGAGACGGCGGCGATCGGGGCCGCGCTGTCCGAGGGGCTGGTCGCGGTGCACGAGGCCGGGGTGGTGCACCGGGATCTCAAGCCCTCCAACATCCTGCTGTCCCCCAAGGGGCCGCGGATCATCGACTTCGGCATCGCGTGGGCGACCGGTGCCTCCACGCTCACGCACGTCGGCACGGCGGTCGGCTCTCCGGGCTTCCTCGCCCCGGAGCAGGTGCGCGGCGCCGCGGTCACTCCGGCCACCGACGTGTTCTCGCTGGGGGCGACCCTGGCCTACGCGTCGACGGGCGACTCGCCGTTCGGGCACGGCAGTTCCGAGGTGATGCTGTACCGCGTGGTGCACGAGGAGCCGCAGCTGCACGGCGTGCCGGACGCGCTCGCTCCGCTGGTCCGGGCGTGCCTGGCGAAGGACCCCGAGGAGCGGCCCACCACGCTGCAGTTGTCGCTGCGGCTGAAGGAGATCGCCGCGCGCGAGGCGCAGGACCTGGGCGAGGCACAGGCGCCGGCGCCGCGTGCCGCGGAGGCGGACCGTTCGAGCGGTCCGCTGGTCGACAGTTACCCGGGACACCAGCGACCCGGTCAGACCGAGCAGGCGCGGGGCCGGCGGCGTCCGCCGGGCACCCCCGCCCCACAGGGCTCGGTCCCTCCGTCGCGGGGCGGCTCGTCGTCCCGCACGGGCGACTCGTCGTCCCGGGGCGGTCCCTCCCGTACGGGCGGTTCGCGGCCGGCACCGGCCTCCCGGGGCGGTTCGCGCTCGGGCAGCGGCGGCCGTCCGGTGCGGCGCGACGGCACCGGGCGGACAGGGCCGCGCGGCACGTCGAGCGGCCTGCGGCCCGCCAACCCGAGGCTGCTGCGACAGCGTTTGACCGTGTTCGTGGTGGTGACGCTGCTGGTCGCGCTCGGCATCGCGGCGGCACAGGGCTGCCAGGGGCCCGCGCGGGGGCTGGGCGACGACGGCCACGGCGTACGGGAGCAGCGGCACGCGCACGCGCAGGCGGTGGAGGCACCGTCGCCGCGGGGGACGTAGGGGCCGGCGGGAGCCGCCGGGGACGCTCTCGGGCTTCGGGTGTCGGGCGGGGCCTGCCGCTAAGGGCGGCCCGTCGCCACCGCGTAGAAGGCGACCGCAGCCTCGGCGGACGTGAGAGCCGGTGGGAGCGGCCGGGGACGAACTCGGGCGTCGGACGTCGGGCGGGTCCAACGCTTCTCGGGCCCGTCGGGCGGCGGGTTCTACGGCTCGTTGGGCGGGGCGCCGACTCGTTGAGCGGGGCCTGCGGCTGAGGACGACCCGTCGCGACCGCGTAAAAGGCGACCGCAGCCGTGGCGGACGTAAGAGCCGGCGGGAGCCGCCACGGACGATCCCGAGCACCCGGCAGTCCCACGGCTCGTCGGGCCGGACGCCGACTCGTCGGGCAAGGGCTACGGCTGAAGGCGATCCCTCGCCGCGTGAAAGGCGATCGCAACCGCAGCGGCCGTAGAGGTGCCAGAGGCAGCCGCCGCGGACGATCCCAGGCGTCCAGCGGTCCCACAGCTCGTCAGGCTCGTCGGGCTGGGCACCGTTTCGTCGGGCAAGACCTACGGCTGAAGGCGACCCGTCGCCGCATGAAAGGCGACCTCAACCGCAGCGGCCGTAGAGGCCGCCGGGAATCACCACGGACGATCCCGAGCACCCGGCAGTCCCACAGCTCGTCAAGCTCGTCGGGCAAGGCCTACGACTGAGGGCGATCCCTCGCCGCGTGAAAGGCGACCTCAACCGCAGCGGCCGTAGGGGCCAACGGCGGTCGCCGCGGACGATCTCGGGCGCCCGGCGGTCTCACGGCTTGTTGGACGGGGCCTACTCCTGAGGGCGGCCCGTTGTCACCGCGTAGAAGGCGACCGCGGCTGCGGCGCCCACGTTGAGGGAGTCGACGCCGTGTGACATGGGGATGCGGACCCACTCGTCGGCGGCCGCCAGGGCCCGGGTGGACAGGCCGGCACCCTCGGCTCCGAGCATCAGCGCGACCCGGTCCATCCGGTGCGGGGCGGCCTCGTCCAGGGTTTTGGCCTTCTCGTCGGGGGTGAGGGCGAGCAGTGTGAAACCGGCCTCACGGACCGCCTCCAGGCCCTTCGGCCAGATGTCGAGACGGGCGTACGGCACGGAGAAGACCGCGCCCATGGAGACCTTCACGCTGCGGCGGTAGAGCGGGTCGGCGCAGTCCGGGGAGAGCAGGACCGCGTCCATGCCGAGGGCGGCGGCGGACCGGAAGATGGCGCCGATGTTCGTGTGGTCGTTGACGGACTCCATGACCGCGACCCGGCGGGCCGTCCGCAGCACCTCGGCCGCGGTGGGCAGCGGCTTGCGCTGCATGGAGGCGAGGGCGCCGCGGTGGACGTGGTAGCCGGTGACCCGTTCGGCGAGTTCCGGGCTCACCACGTGGACGGGTGCGGTGAGTTCGTCGATGACGTCGCGCATCGCGTCGACCCACTTCGCGGACAGCAGCATCGAGCGCATCTCGTACCCGGCGTCCCTGGCCCGGCGGATGACCTTCTCGCCCTCGGCGATGAACAGGCCCTCGGCGGGTTCGCGCCTGCGGCGCAGCTCCACGTCGGTCAGGTCCGTGTAGTCGTGCAGGCGCGGGTCGTCGGGGTCCTCGACGGTGATGAGTTCGGCCACGGGTGATACTGCCTTGTCCTGGTGATGGTGCGGGCGGCTCGGGTGGGCGGGGGTCACTCTTGGGGGCGCGGGCCCACCGTGACGACCTCGCCGATGACGATCACGGCCGGCGGCCTCACGTCCTGCGCGCGTACGGTCTCGGCGACCGTCGCGAGGGTCGCGTCGACCCGGCGCTGGGCGGCCGTCGTGCCCTCCTGGACCAGGGCGACCGGGGTGTCCGGGGACTTGCCGTGGGCCACGAGCGTCTCGGCGATCCTGCCGATCTTGTCGACGCCCATAAGGACGACGAGCGTGCCGGTGAGCCTGGCCAGGGACGGCCAGTCGACCAGGGAACGCTCGTCGTCGGGCGCCACGTGCCCGCTGACCACGGTGAACTCGTGGGCGACCCCGCGGTGGGTGACCGGGATGCCGGCCGCGCCCGGGACCGAGATCGAGCTGGAGATGCCGGGGACGACCGTGCAGGGAACCCCGGCCTCGGCGAGTGCCTGGACCTCCTCCATGCCCCGGCCGAAGACGTACGGGTCGCCGCCCTTGAGCCGGACCACCGACTTGCCCTGCTTGGCGTGCTCGACGAGGGCGTGGTTGATCGCCTCCTGGGCCATGAAGCGGCCGTAGGGGATCTTCGCCGCGTCGATCACCTCGACGTGCGGCGGGAGTTCGGCGAGCAGATCGCGCGGGCCGAGCCGGTCGGCTATGACGACGTCGGCCTCGGCGAGCAGCCGGCGGCCGCGGACCGTGATCAGGTCCGGGTCGCCGGGGCCGCCGCCGACCAGGGCGACGCCGGGGGTACGGGTGCGGTGGTGCGGGGCGACGAGCGTGCCGTCGCGCAGGCCCTCCACGACCGCGTCGCGGATGGCCGCGGTGTGCCGGGGGTCGCGGCCGCGCGCGCTGGTGGTGAGCACGGCGACCGTGACGCCCTCGCTGTGGCCGGTGGCCGGGGTCCAGGCGGTCGCGGCGTCGGCGTCGTCGGAGCGGACGCACCACACGCGCAGGCGCTCGGCCTCGGCCGAGGCGCGCGTGTTGGCGTCGTGGTCGCTGGTGGCGATCAGGGCGTACCAGGCGTCGGCGAGGTCGCCGTCCTCGTAGGGCCGCCGCTTCCAGGTGATCTCGCCCGCGTCCGCCATCGCCTCCACGGAGGGGGTGGCCTCGGGCGACACGAGGACGACGTCCGCGCCCGCAGCGACGAGCGCCGGGAGGCGGCGCTGAGCCACCTGCCCGCCGCCGAGGACGACGACACGGCGGCCGGTCAGGCGGAGGCCTACGGGGTAGGCGGGGTGTTCGGCCATGAGGCGAGCTCCTCTTGCGGCGGCGGTGCGATAGCCCTGACGTGCGGATTTTACGCGGTCGGGGGGGTGCGCCGGCCTGGGCGTCCGGTGGCTGGGCGGCTAGGCCGGGTCCCGGCCGTGGGCACCGCCGCGGCAGGTGGGGGACGGACCGTGGGTCCGGTCCGTCCCCCAACGCGGCCGACGGTCGGGGAATCGTGGATTCCGCGCGGCTACTTCTCCGTCACTCCCGCCGAGTCGAACGTGGCCACCTCGTGCATCGCCCGGGCCGTGCTCTGCACCAGCGGCAGGGCGAGCAGCGCGCCCGTGCCCTCGCCGAGGCGCAGGTCGAGGTCGACCAGGGGGCGCAGGCCGAGCTTGTTGAGGGCGGCGACGTGGCCCGGTTCGGCGCTGCGGTGGCCGGCGATGCAGGCCGCCAGCACTTCGGGGGCGATGGCGCGGGCGACCAGGGCGGCGGCGCCGGCGCTGACGCCGTCCAGGATGACCGGTGTGCGCAGGGAGGCGCCGCCCAGCAGCAGGCCGACGATGGCCGCGTGCTCGAAGCCGCCGATCGCGGCGAGCACGCCGATGGGGTCGGCCGGGTCCGGCTGGTGCAGTTCCAGGGCGCGCCGCACCACGTCGGTCTTGCGGGCCAGGGTCTCGTCGTTGATGCCCGTGCCCCGGCCGGTGACCTCGGCGGGTTCGACACCGGTGAAGACGGAGATGAGGGCCGCGGACGCCGTGGTGTTGGCGATGCCCATCTCACCGGTGAGCAGCGCCTTGTTCCCGGCCGCCACCAGGTCGCGGGCGGTCTCGATGCCGACCTCGATGGCCTGCTTGGCCTCCTCGCGGGTCATCGCGGGACCGGCGGTCATGTCGGAGGTGCCCGCGCGGACCTTGCGGGGCAGCAGGCCCGGCGTGGCCGGGAGGTCGGCGGCGACGCCCACGTCGACGACGCAGACCTCGGCGCCCACCTGGGCGGCGAAGGCGTTGCAGACCGCTCCCCCGCCGAGGAAGTTGGCCACCATCTGGGCGGTGACCTCCTGCGGCCAGGGGGTGACGCCCTGGGCGTGCACCCCGTGGTCGCCGGCGAAGACCGCGACGGCCGCGGGCTCGGGGATCGGCGGCGGGCACTGGCGGGACAGGCCGCACAGCTGCGCGGAGATGATCTCCAGCATGCCGAGCGCGCCGGCCGGCTTGGTCATCCGCTTCTGCCGCTCCCATGCCTCGCCGAGCGCCTTGGCGTCCAGCGGGCGGATCTGCGCGACGGTCTCGGCGAGCAGGTCGTGCGGGTCCTCGCCGGGCAGGGCGCGACGGCCGTACGTCTCCTCGTGCACGACCCAGGACAGCGGGCGGCGCTTGGACCAGCCGGCCTGCATCAGCTCGGGCTCGTCCGGGAACTCGTCGACGTAGCCCACGCACAGGTAGGCGACGACCTCCAGGTGCTCGGGCAGGCCGAGGGCGCGGACCATCTCGCGCTCGTCGAAGAAGCTCACCCAGCCGACGCCGAGGCCCTCGGCGCGGGCCGCGAGCCAGAGGTTCTCGACCGCGAGAGCGGAGGAGTACGGCGCCATCTGCGGCTGGGTGTGGCGGCCCAGGGTGTGCCGGCCGCCGCGGGTCGGGTCGGCGGTGACGACGATGTTCACCGGGGTGTCGAGGATGGCCTCGACCTTCAGTTCCTTGAACTGCTTCGCCCGGCCCTTGGGCAGCGACTTGGCGTACGCCTCGCGCTGGCGCATGGCCAGCTCGTGCATCGCCTGCCTGGTTTCGGCGGAGCGGATGACGACGAAGTCCCAGGGCTGCGAGTGGCCCACGGACGGTGCCGTGTGAGCGGCCTCCAGGACGCGCAGCAGCACCTCGTGCGGGATGGGGTCGCCGCGGAAGCCGTTGCGGATGTCGCGGCGCTCGCGCATCACCTTGAGCACGGCCTCGCGCTCGGCATCGTCGTAGCCGGGCGCGGCCGGACCAATGGCCCGCGGTGCCTCCGCCTCCGCGGCCGCGTTCTCCTCCCGGGCCTCTTCCGCGTCGGCGCCGTGGGTGTCCAGGTCGTCCGCGTGCTGGACGGCCTCGGGCGCGGGCTCCTCGCTCGACACGGCGACGGCCTCGCCGTCGCGGGGTGCGGGGACCATGGCGGCGGGCTCCTCGGGGGCGAGTTGGTCCGCCGGGACGACGATGGGGTGCGGCGGGGTCGGGGCCAGGTGCGGGGTGGTGGGCACCGAGCCCTCGACGGGCACGAACTCTCCGAGGGTCTGGCCGGGCTGCGGCTGAAGGGGGACGCCGGGGCGGAGGGGCGCGCCGTGGGCGTGCTCGCCGGTGGTCCGGTCCGCGGGCGGCGTCGCCGCGTCCGGCTGGGCGGGCCGGGGCCCGGCCGTTTCGGGAGCCGCGGGGGCCGCTTCGGCGGCCTGGGTTCCGTCCGCATTCTGGACAGAGAGGTCCGCGATGTGAGCCGCGGCCGGTACGGCGGCATCGGCCGCGTCCTGCGGGCCGGGCTCCACGGCCGTGGGCACCTCCGGCGAAGTCGGCTGTTCCACGGCGGGGATGGGCGTCGCGGTGGCGTCGGCAGGAACCGCCGGGGCGGGCGTGGCCGCGGAGGCGTCGGTGGCGTCGGTGGCCTGAGCCTGCGGCCGCGTGGCCTCGGTCGGCTCATCTGCCGCGACGGTGGCCTCGGCGGTGCCGCCGATCTCCGGGGCGTGAGCGGCTGCCGGAACCCGCGCGGCCTCGGCCTGGCCGGTCTGCGGGGCGGCCCCTTCCGGACTCTGGCCCGCCTCTGGGGTGTTGACGGCGACGGGCGCGGGCTCGACCTGCACGGCCTGCACTCCCCCAGGACCGGTTCCGGTTGCACTCGTCGTCTCGGCGGCGGCCACGGCGGCGGGGACACCCGCCTGCACGACCTCGGCCGCACCTTCGGCAGCGTCACCGGTCTGGGGCGCCTGCACGCCATCCGTCACCTGCGCGGCGTCCGGGGCGTGCGCGGGCTCGGCCGGACCGCCCGGCGCGGCGCCGGCCGCCGGCACAGGGGCACCGGGAACGACGCCGGTACCCTCCGACTGCGGGCCGGCCTCGGGCACCTGCCCACCATCCGGCACCTGGCCCGCGTCCGGGGCCGCGGCACCCTCCGACCGGGGCCCGGCCTCCGGCTCCTGGCCAACCGCCGGAACCTGACCCGTGTCCGGGGCAACCCCGGCGACAGCGCCCTCCGGCCGGGACTCGGCCCCGGCCGCACCACCGGGCTCAACTCCGGCCCCGGGCACGGGCGCACCGGGAACGACACCGGCGTCCTCCGAGTCCGGACCGGCCTCGGGCACCTGACCCGCACCCGGGACAACCCCGGCCACGGCGCCCTCGGGCCGGGGTGACGCACCCTCAGCGGCACCACCGGGCTCGATCCCGGCCCCCGGCACGGCAACACCGGCACCCGCCGACCGCGGCCCCGCCTCCGGCGTCCGACCACCGGTCGGGACCTGGCCGAGCACCTGACCCCGGCCGTCCGTCGGCAGGTGGCTCGTGGCAGGGACGTACGGGACGGCGCCGGACAGGGCCGCGTCGGGGGCGACGGCGGCCTGGGCCACGCCGACGGGCTCCGGAACCGGAACGACCGTGTCCGCGGTTCCCGCCCCGGCGAGCACCGGAGGGGCCGCCACGGTGGGTTGGGCGCCCCAGGGCGTGGCGCCCTGCGGGGCCATCTCGCGCAACTGCGGGACGTCGAAGTACTCGGGGCCGGTCGTGGGCGGTCCGGGCCGGCGGACCGGCGCGTCCGCGGGGCCGCGGTCGGCCAGGGAGCGGACCGGGCTCGCGGAGGCGTCGGGGATCGGCGGACCGAGGTGCAGCGGCCGGCGCGGGGGCACCGCCGCGGCGATCCCGGCCGGCGGCGTGGCCGCCGGGTCGTGGTGCCACGCAGCGCCGAGGTCGACGGAGCCGGTGTCGCGGCCGGCCGTCTCGTGCGGGTCCTGCTCGTGGACGGCCTCGAGGACCGGCTCCGGGGCGGGCGGGGCCACCTCGTTGCCCCACGCTCCGTGGGAGCCCGGCAGGAGCAGGTCTTCGTCCTCGGCGGGAGACTCGGAGAGGTAGGCGTACGCACCGTGCGCGGGGACGCCCGGCTGCTCCACCATGCCTGCGCTCTCCGGCAGTCCCTCGCCCGGGACCTGGCCGGTGTCGGTCATGCGTACCCCTCGCCCATCGGTTTAGTGCTCCTACGACCAGCTCACCCGGAACGGCGCACCGACCGCCCCCAGTGAAGAACGAGCGTCCGCGCCGTGCGGCACGAACAACCCGCCCGGAAAAGGCGACAAAGCCATTGAGTGGCATTCTCGCGGTCGTCCGGCCGCCGCGACAGCGTGATCCGCGACGGCCCGCTGTGGACTGCGCCACGTTGCGCGTTCTCCGGGTCTGCCGTACCACACCCGCCCTGAATCGGGTGGGTTTTCCGGACATTGACGAACGAACTTCCGGACCACCCGGTGCGGTGCAACGATCGGCCAGCCTACCGCGCGCGGTACGACAACCCGATCACGGGGCACGCTCGGGCAGCACGGCACTGAGCAGGAACACGACGCTGCGCTCGGTCTCCGTCCAGGCGCGCGTGTCGAGCGCGACGGACTGGAGCAGGGCGCACTCGACTTGGTATCCGTGCTCGGTGAGGTCGCGGCCGACGAGTTCGGCGGCGTCCCGGGTGGCGGCATGGGCGACGATCCGCTGCGGGCGCCGGTCGGCGACCGCGGAGACCACGGCCACTCCCCCGCCGCCGACGCGGACGACGTCCGGTTCGGGCAGGTTCTCCAGAATGTGCGGGGCGGTGCCGTGCACCACCTGCATGCGGACGTCGAAGCGGTGCGCGGCCGACTCGGTGCGGGCGCAGGCCCGCGCGTCCCGGTCGACGGCGATGACGGCGGCGCCGCCGCGCGCGGCCTCGGTGGCGAAGGCGCCGCTGCCGCAGCCGATGTCCCACACGAGGTCGCCGACGCGCGGTCCGAGGCGGGCGAGTTGGGCGGCCCGGAGCAGATCGGTCTCCCCCTCGCCGAGCCCGCCGCCGTAGACCTCGGCGGGCTGGGTCCAGCCGCGCGGCCCGTGGGCGGGGTCGTTCCCGGCGATCCAGCCGCCGCCCTCGCCGCCGCTCCGGCCGCCGATGACGATGACGACGTTGGGGTCGCGCCAGGTGTGGTCGGCGGCCTTGTCGGAGGTGACGACGCTGACCTGCTCGCGTTCGGTGCCGAGTTCCTCGCAGATGACGAAGGTGCGGTGGACTCCGTCCAGCAGCAGGCCGAGTTCGGCGGGTCCGGCGCCGGGGGCGGTGAGCACGGCGACCTTGGCGTGGGCACGGCACACATTCACCGCGCGTCGCAGGGTGCGCTTGTGTGCGACGACCACTTGGGCGTCGTCCCAGGGCATTCCGGCGCGGGCGAAGGCGGCGGCCACGGACGAGACGGCGGGAACGACCTCGACCTCCAGGCCGAACTCCGGTGCGCGCAGGGTCCGTACGACCCCGAAGAAGCCCGGGTCGCCGTCGGCGAGCACCACCGCGGTGCCGCGGTGGCCGGCGATGCGGCGGGCGGCGAGGGCGACACTGCCGAGGCGGATGCGTTCGGCGGTGCGCGGTACCTCGGGCAGCGCCAGGTGGTGGGCCGCGCCTGCCACGAGGGTGGCGGCGCCCAGGGCGCCGCGCGCCGCGTCGGTCAGCGGCGAACCGTCCCAGCCGATCACCGTGACCCGGTCGGCCATCGTCGTCAGTCTCCAGGATTGCGCAGGTCGTCGGGGTACGGACGCCCGAGGGCGTGTCCCGCGAGCGTACCGGGTGGAGCTGTCGGGTGCGCGGCGGGGCGGGGCGGGTGTGCCTGCGGGTCCCGGCGTCTCAGTTCCATTCCGGGAAGGACGTGTAGCCGCCGGACTCGGCGAGCTGCTCGCCCGCGCCCTCCAGGTCCTCCGGCAGCAGGCTCCACACGATGAAGTCGGTGCGCATGTCGGTCCATGTGCCGTCCTCGGTGCGGACGTGGGCTATGCAGGCGTTGCGCAGCACGCCCTCGCTGATGCAGCCGATCTTCTGGGCGACCTGCTGGGATGCGGTGTTGTCGGCGGCCGTGCGCAGCTCGATGCGTTCGAACTTCTGGTCCCCGAAGAGCCATTGCGCGGTGGCGAGCGCGGCCTCGGCGGCGTATCCCTCGCCGCGTGCCCAGGGTGCGACGATGTACGACAGCTCGGCGGAGCGCACGTGCCAGTCGGCCTTGGTCAGCTGGACGATGCCGACCAGCCGCTGGGTGAGGAACTCGGTGACCGCGAGGTCCAGGCCCCGGCCGGCGGTGCGTTCGGCGGGCGCGTACCCCCTGATCCAGGTGCGGGCCCCGTCCTCGGTGAAGGGCTGGGGGACGTCGGTCCAGGCCGCGACCTGTTCGTCGTTCATCATCTCGGCCAGGGCGGGTACGTCGTCCTCCTCGAGGGGACGCAGCACCAACCGCTCCGTGCTGATGGAGATGTTGGGGAAGGTGCTGTTCATGCGCCGCTCCGTAACCTTCGGAAGAACCGTCAGGGCCTGCTGAACTGCCCAGCATGCAGCATGAAAGCAGTGAACCGCACCACGGGGTCCTCCCCCACTGCCTGAACGGCGTGGGGGGTACCCCCACCCTGTGAGGGCGCGGACCCCGTGCGTCGTGCGGATGGCGGTCGCGCGGATCAGAACGCCGGGACGACCGCGCCGTCGTACTTGTCCTCGATGAACTTCTTCACCTCGGGCGAGGTGAGGAGCTGGGCGAGCTTCTTGACCCGCGGGTCGTTCTCGTTGCCCTTCTTCACGGCGAGGAAGTTGGCGTACGGGTTGCCCTTCGCGGCTTCGGCAGCGATGGCGTCCTTGGCCGGGCTGAGCTTGGCCTCCAGTGCGTAGTTGCCGTTGATCACCGCGGCGTCGACGTCACCGAGGGAGCGCGGCAGCTGGGCCGCCTCCAGCTCCTTGAACTGCAGGTTCCTGGGGTTGGAGGTGACGTCCTTGGAGGTCGCGTCGTATCCGGCGCCGGCCTTCAGCTTGATGACGCCGTTGGCCTCCAGCAGCTTCAGGGCGCGGGCCTCGTTGGTGGTGTCGTTGGGCAGCGCGACGGTGGCGCCCTTCTTCAGGTCGCCCAGCTTCTTGACGCTCTTGGAGTACACGCCGAGCGGCTCCAGGTGCACCGTGCCGCCGGGGACCGGCACGATGTCGGTGCCGTTCTTCTTGTTGAAGTCGTCGAGGTACGGCTTGTGCTGGAAGTAGTTGGCGTCGACCTGGCCCTGCTGGACGGCCGTGTTCGGGGTCACGTAGTCGGTGAACTCCTTGACCTCCAGCTTGAGGCCGGCCTTCTTCGCCAGGTTGTCCTTGACGTAGGCGAGGATCTCGCCCTGCGGGGTGGGGGTGGCGGCGACCGTCAGCGGGGCGTTCGCGTCGGCCTTGCCGGAGCCGGATTCCGAGCCGCAGGCGGTGAGCCCGAGGGTGAGGGCTCCGGCGGCGAGGACGGCGGCGGTGATCTTGGTGGTGTTGCGCACGAAAAGTGCCTTTCCTTGGGTGGTGCGACCCCGGGTACGGGGAGATTTGGGAGGAGGTCTTCAGGCGGCCTTGCCGACGCCGGTGGCCGCGGGCTCCCCGGCCTTCAGCAGCCGCAGCTTCGGCGCGGGGCCGGAGCGGCCGGAGCGGCGGTGCAGGGAGCGGGCCGCGAGGTCGCCGGCGAACTGGATGGCCGAGATGACCACGGCGAGGATGGCCACGGTGATCCACATGAGCTGGGTGTCGAAGCGCTGGTAGCCGTAGCGGATGGCGATGTCGCCGAGGCCGCCGGCGCCGACGGTGCCGGCCATCGCGGAGTAGCCGATGAGGGCGACGATCGTGGTGGTGGTGCCGGCGATCAGCGAGGGCAGGGACTCGGGGACGAGGACCTTGCGGACGATGGTCCAGGTGTTGCCGCCCATCGCCTGGACGGCCTCGACCAGTCCGCCGTCCACTTCGCGGACGGCCGTCTCGACGAGCCGGGCGAAGAAGGGGATGGCGCCGATGGCCAGCGGCACGATGGCGGCCTCGCGGCCGATCGTCGTGCCGGTGACGAAGCGGGTGAAGCTCATCAGGGCCACCATCAGGATGATGAACGGCATCGAGCGGGTGATGTTCACGACCTGCCCGATCACCTTGTTGGCGACGACGTTCTGGAGCAGCCCGCCCCGGTCGGTGAGGACCAGCAGGACGCCGAGGGGCAGTCCTCCGACGACGGCGATGAGCGTGGACCAGCCGACCATGTAGAGGGTGTCCCAACTGGCCTGGGACAGCAGGGGCTGCATTTCGTACCAGGTCACTTGGAACCTTCCTTCACCAGTTCCGGCCGCGGGGCCGGGGCGTGGTCGACGACGTCGATCTGCAGGCCCTGCTCGCGCAGGAAGCCGATGGGCACCACGTTGTCCTCGTAGCGGCCGGGCAGTTCGATGCGCATCCGGCCGACCTGGAGGCCGCCGATGGTGTCGATGGCCGCGCCGAGGATCGAGATGTCGATGTTGTAGGTGCGGGACAGCTGCGAGATGACGGGCTGGGTGGCGCTCTCGCCGTGGAAGGTGACGTCGATGACGGTCCGGTCGTCGGCGGATGCCTCCCCGCCGACCGGGAAGAGCGCGGCGGCCAGTTCGGAGCCCGGGGTGGCGAGGAGTTCGCTCACCGTGCCGGACTCGACGATGCGGCCGTTCTCCATGAGCGCCGCCGAGTCGCAGACGGACTTCACGACGTCCATCTCGTGCGTGATGAGCAGGACGGTCAGGCCGAGCTGCCGGTTCAGGTCGCGCAGCAGTTGGAGGACGGAGCGGGTGGTCTCCGGGTCGAGGGCACTGGTGGCCTCGTCGGACAGCAGCACCTTGGGGTCGCCTGCGAGGGCGCGGGCGATGCCGACGCGCTGCTTCTGGCCGCCGGAGAGCTGAGCGGGGTAGGCCCGGGCCTTGTCGGCGAGACCGACGAGGTCGAGCAGTTCGAGCGCCCTGCGCGAACGTTCCTTCCCGGACGTGCCGAGGATCTCCAGCGGCAGCTCGACATTGTCCTGGACGGTGCGCGTGGACAGCAGGTTGAAGTGCTGGAAGACCATGCCGATCCGGCTGCGGGCCCGCCGCAGGTCCTTGCCGGCCCGGTGGCCACGGCCGGCCAGGGCGGTGAGGTCCTGTCCGGCGACGGTGACCGTGCCGGAGGTGGGCCGCTCCAGCAGGTTGACGCAGCGGATGAGCGAGGACTTGCCGGCGCCGGACTGGCCGATGACGCCGTACACCTCGCCTTCGCGGACGTGCAGGTCGACGCCGTCGAGCGCGGTGATCTCGCGACCGCGCGAACTGTAGACCTTGGTGAGGCCCGATGTGGTGATCACGTGGGTTTCCGTCACTGTCGAGTGCGCGGCGCGTCGTGGGCGCCGGGCACGGCATTCATGGTCGGGGAGCGCCAGAACGCGGCACGACTCTCGCAGTGGTGCTCAATCCGGGAGAAACGTGTGCGCGGGGGCGTGGCTCGGCCACGGGCGCCCGGACGGACCGGACGCGGGCGCGGACATGAGCGGGCTCTCGCTTCGGGGCGCGAGGCTCAGCTGGTGCAGGGGCCCTCTAGAAGGCGCACATTCGACGTACAGGACACATACAACGAGCACCGGGCGGCACAGTCGCCTCGGTCGCCGGGATGCGGTCGCTCGTCGTGGTCATGCGGTCAGTAAACCAGACCCACGGGGACGGGAGGCCATCGCTGTCCACATGCTGGACGCACGTGGACACCCGGGCGATACGGCGCGGACCTGGGGGTTTGGCGCCTGTGACCAGGGTGGACAAGGCCCGCGGGCGTCCGTCCGGACGGCCGCGGGCGGGCACGGGGGACGCCGGACTGTGGCCAACACCACGGCGCCGCACCGGGGGGAGCCGCACCGGCGGGCCCCGGGTCCGCGGGGCCGGGCCGGGCCGGGCGCGGCGGGGCGTTCGCCCCGTAATAAGGTCGCAGCATGCTTGATGCCCTGACGCTGGTGACCGGCGTCGCCGCGCTGCTGCTCGCCGCCTGGTGCGGCTGGGCGGCCTACCGTGACCAGCCGACGAAGGACTGGCACTTCATCGGGATGGCGGTGGTGTCGCTGCTCGCCCTGGTCCAACTGGTGGTCGGGGTCGTGGCGCTGGCGCGGGGCGAGAAGCCGGCGCAGGGGACGACGATCTTCGTCGCGTATCTGCTGGGAGCCTTCGCGTGCGTCCCGGCGGCCGGGCTCATGTCGCTGACCGAGCGGACGCGCTGGGGTTCGGTGACGGCCGCGGCGGGCGGAGTGGTCCTCGCCGTCCTGGAGGTGCGGCTCTATGACATCTGGGGAAGGTGAGATGAGCGCTGTGGAGGAGAAGCCGGCCGGGGCACGGCTCGTCAGCGGTCCGGGCACGCTGCTGGTCTGGCTGTACGGCGTGATGGTCGTCGGCGCGGTGTCGCGCTCGGCCTACCAGATCGCCACCGAGTTCGACCGGGCGCCGCTCGCCTACTCGCTGTCCGCGGTCGCCGGAGTCGTGTACGGCTTCATCACGTACTCGCTGGTGCGCGGCGGGGAGAAGGCGCGCAGGGCCGCGCTGGCGTGCTGCGTCGCCGAGCTGGTGGGCGTGCTGACGGTCGGCACGTGGACGCTCCTCGACAAGTCCGCGTTCCCGGACGCGACCGTGTGGTCGGCCTACGGCCGGGGTTACGTCTTCATCCCGGTGCTGCTTCCGCTGTCGGCCCTTTACTGGCTGCGCAAGGCGCGGAAGCAGCAGCCGCAAGCGGCCTGAGCCGGTCCGCAGCCGCGCTACGCGGTCGCCGCGTAGCTGCCCTCCGGCTTCTCCAGGATGATCATCGGTACGCCGTCGGCACCCTGGGAGGTGCCGACCACCTGGTAGCCCACGCGTCGGTACAGGCGCAGGTTGCCCTCGCTGCGGTGCCCCGTGTGCAGCCGGAACCTGGTGGCACCGCGCTCCGCGGCCAGCGCGCCCTCGGCCGCGCGCAGCAGCCGGGCGCCGATGCCGTGCCCCTGGAGGCGCGGGTGGACGCAGAGCTTGCTGATGAGGGCCGCGCCGTCCTCGGTCACCCGGCCGCGCACCGAGCCGACCACCTCGTCGCCGAGCCGCGCCACGAAGACGCAGTCCGCGGCGAGCTCGTGGCGGATCGAGTCGAGACTCTCGACGAGCGGGTCGATGCGGTAGTTGCCGTACAGCGCGGCCTCGCTCTGGAAGCACAGGTACTGCAACCTGAAGATCTGCTCCGCGTCCTGTTCGGCTGCCGCAGAGATGGTCACGCTCATGCCCATGTGCGCACGCCTCCCGCTCACTTGATCACCGGTCGTCCCTCACTCCTATCCCCGCGCTTCACGGGCCGCAACCTCCGGTGCGGACAATCGTCGCGGACATCTCGGACAACTGGCATGTTCCGGGCCCGTGCTGCCCTGTGAGATACCCAACTCACCCGACTTCGCACGGTGGGTGGGTCTCGCGGCGACCGCGGTGCCCGGGCGACACGACGCGGCCGTCCCGGCGCGGGCTGCCGGGACGGCCGTGGTCGGCCCTGAACGGGGCCGCGGGGTTCAGCGGCTGACGTGCGTGCCGCTCAGGAAGTCCTCGCGGGCGAGCAGTCCGGTGTCGGCGTTGTCGGTGAAGATGCCGTCGATGCCGGTGGCGAAGTAGGCCTGGAACACGCCGAAGACGTCACCGTAGGCGTCGGCGGCGGTGCCCTTGCGGAACTTGGGCGGCAGGAACGGGTTCTCGTTGCGGGCGGTGTAGGGGTGCAGGATCAGACCCGCGGCGTGCGCGTCCCGGACGAGCGTGCTCGGCTGGGTGAGGTTGCCGTCGGCGTCCTTGGGGATGACCAGGTCGACGGTCGGGCCGATGCCCTGCGCGTAGGAGGCGATCTCCTTCAGGCCCTTGGGCGTGATCAGGTCGGCGACCGTGCGCGGATCGCCCGCCTCGACGAAGTCCCAGGGGCGGCTGCGGGCGCCCGACAGCAGCACCACGAGCGGATTGCCGACGAGCCGGTCCAACCGCTGGATGCTGCTCGGCTCGAAGGACTGGAGGATCACCGGGGAGTCCTTCTTGTCCTTGCCGTACTTGCGCAGCAGCGCGGCGACCCGCTCCTCCAGGCCGAGGCCCAGCGTGCGGAAGTACGTCGGGTGCTTGGTCTCGGGGTAGATCCACACCTGCCGGCCGCGCTTGCGGGTCTGCTCGTCCTGCCACTTCAGGACCTCTTCGAAGGTGGGGATCTCCCAGCGGCCGTTGTAGAGGGTGTTGTGGGGGCGGTTGGCCGGGATGCGCTCGATCGCGCGCAGCGTCTTCAGTTCGGCGAGGGTGAAGTCCTCGGTGAACCAGCCGGTGGTGGCCACCCCGTCCAGGGTCTTGGTAGTCCTGCGGGCGGCGAACTCGGGGTGGTCGGCGACGTCCGTGGTGCCGCCGATCTCCGGCTCATGCCGGCACACGAGGTGACCGTCCTTCGTCGGCACCAGGTCACCGGCCTCGACGACATGGGCGCCGAGGTCGAGGGCCAGGTCGTAGGAGCCGAAGGTGTGTTCGGGCCGGTAGCCGCTGGCTCCCCGGTGGCCGACGATCGTCGGCACGGGCAGGCTCTTCAGCCCACCGCCCTTCCGGCCGCCGACTCCGCCCTGGTCGGCTCCGGCCACGCCGGGCAGTCCGAGGACCGCTCCGCCCGCGCCCAGCACCGCGGCCCCGAGGACGGCCCTGCGTCCGGTCCCGCGTCCCCGCTCGTCCGACTCCCGCGTACCCATGACCGCCTCCTGGTCTCGTGTCGTCCGTGCGCGCCGATCGTAGGTGGGCACCGATGACGGACGGGAGACCGCGCGGCGAACACCGGCGTGACGCCGGGTGTCGCCGGAGGCCGTACGGGACACAAGGGGCGCGGCCCGCCGAACGGGTGACGTTCCATCGGCATGTCCCGGCCCGGCCCGGGAAGACGCACTCAGTGGTGGCCGGCGCGGCCCCGTGGCGCGGCCGATCCGCCGAACGGGGCGAAGTGGCGGACGGCGCGGGCGCCGCCGCGCGCGGCGCGCGGTCCGGGCGCCACCGCCTCCGGCCGCGGCGTGCCGTGGCCCGCGGACCGGCGCCGGTCCCTGCGGACCAGAACCGCCACGGCCGCGGCCGGCACCATGAGCAGCACGACGAAGGCGACCCCGATGGACATCCCGTTCTCTCCCCCCGGACGGCGAGCGACCTCCATCACATCGGTCCGTTCGGGTTACCGGGGCGAAACGTACCTCCGCCGCAGGTAAACGTATGTCAACAGTGTGTAAGAGGCGGTGAGCCCGATGTGCATTCGGCCCCGGGCCGCGAGTATCGTCCTCACCTGCACAGACTCATGAACAATCCCTCGACATCTCCAGACACCGGAGGGCCCGTTGTCCCGCTTCGCGCTCATCAAGGCAGTGCTCGGCCCGATCATGCGCCTGATGTTCCGCCCACGGGTGGAGGGCGCGGAGCGGATTCCGGGCGACGGCCCGGTGATCCTGGCCGGCAACCACCTGACCTTCATCGACTCGATGATCCTGCCGCTGGTCTGCGACCGTCAGGTCTTCTTCATCGGCAAGGACGAGTACGTCACCGGGAAGGGCTTCAAGGGCCGGCTGATGGCCTGGTTCTTCACCGGCGTCGGCATGATCCCGGTCGACCGTGACGGCGGCCGGGGCGGTGTGGCCGCGCTGATGACCGGCCGCCGCGTGCTGGAGGAGGGCAGGATGTTCGGCATCTACCCGGAGGGCACGCGCTCCCCCGACGGCCGCCTCTACCGTGGCCGCACCGGCATCGCCCGGCTCACCCTGATGACCGGGGCGCCCGTGGTCCCGTTCGCCATGATCGGCACCGACAAGCTCCAGCCGGGCGGCTCGGGTCTGCCCCGGCCGGGCCGCGTCACGGTCCGCTTCGGCGAGCCGATGGAGTTCTCCCGGTACGAGGGTATGGACCGGGACCGGTACGTCCTGCGGGCCGTGACCGACTCGGTGATGGCGGAGGTCATGCGGCTGTCCGGGCAGGAGTACGTCGACATCTACGCGACCAAGGCGAAGGCGGCGTAGGCCTCCGGCGGTCGGGCGGGGCACGACGGCCGCGGGTCCACCGTGGCCGGTCGCGACCGCGCCACGCAGCCGTGTCCCGGAACGGCCCCCGCCCCCGTCGAACCCCGCACGGGGTTCAGAGCTTCTGGCCCTTCAGCAGGAACCACGCCGCCGGTGCCGTTGCCAGCAGTACCGCCGCCCCCGCTCCCGACGCCAGGTGCAGGCCGTGGACGAAGGACTCCCTGGCCGCGTGCAGCAGGGCCTCGGAGGTCTGCGCGGGCAGGCTCGTCGCCACCTCGACCGCGCCGCCCAGCGACTCGTGGGCGGCGGACGGTGTGCCCGTCGGGCCGGTGAAGCCCCGGTAGACGCCGGTCACGATGGAGCCCAACAGGGCGATGCCGAGGGCCGCGCCCAGTTCGTACGCCGTCTCGGAGACCGCCGAGGCGGCGCCCGCCTGCTCCTTGGGCACGCTGGAGAGGATCACGTCGGCGGTCACCGTGAAGGAGAAGCCGGCACCGACGCCGACCACCAGCAGGGACGTGCCCAGCAGCGGGTAGCCGGTGGTCCCGCTGAGCGTCGTCAGCGCGGCCAGCCCCAGGCCGATGGCGGCCAGTGAGCCGGAGACCACGGTCCGCACCGAGAAGCGCCGGGCCGCCCGCCCGGCGAGCAGTCCGGCCGCCACCGCGCCCACGGCGGCGGGCAGTTCGAACAGTCCCGCCTCGAACGGCCGCCTGCCCTGGACGAGTTGCAGGTACTGGGACAGGAAGAACACCAGACCGGACATGCCGAGCACGGTCAGCAGATCGGCGAGGACGGCGCCGGAGAATCCCCGGTTGCGGAAGAGCCGTATGTCCAGCAGCGGCTTCGGCAGCGTGAGCTGGCGGCGGACGAAGCCGTGCAGCGCGGCCGCGCCCAGCAGACCCGTGGCCAGGACCGGCCAGGTGAACCCTCGTGCCGCGGCCTCCTTGACCGCGTAGACGACGCCGACCACGCCGACCAGCGACAGCACGACGCTCGCCAGGTCCCACGGGCCCGGGTCGGGGTTGCGGGACTCGGGCAGGGTCTTGATGCCGACCAGGACGAGGACCGCCATCACGGGCAGGTTGATGAGGAAGACCGAGCCCCACCAGAAGTGCTCGAGCAGCAGGCCGCCCACGATCGGGCCGACGGCCGTGCCACCGGAGGCGGTGGCGCCCCAGATGCCGACGGCGAGGCTGCGCTCGCGCGGGTCGTGGAAGAGGTTGCGGATCAGGGCGAGCGTGGCGGGCATCAGGGTGGCGCCCGCGACACCGAGCAGCGCCCGCGCCAGGATCATCAGTTCCGGTGTGGCGGCGTAGGCGTTGAGCACGGAGACCGCGCCGAACGCGGTGGCCCCGCCGAGCAGGATGCGCTTGCGGCCGATGCGGTCGCCGAGGCTGCCCATGGAGACGAGCAGACCGGCGATGACGAAGGAGTAGACGTCGCCGATCCACAGCAGCTGGGTGCCCGAGGGCCTGAGGTCCTCACTGATGAAGGGGGTCGCGAGACCGAGGACGGTCGCGTCGACGGCCACCAGCAGCACGGCGAGCACGAGGACGGAGAGCGCGAGCCAGCGGCCCGGACGCTGCTCCACCTCCGCCACGCGAGCCGGCTGCAGGATGCTGGTCATGATTCCTCGTTCCGTGAAGTGTCCGTGCGCAGTGCGCCGCCGAGCAGCAGCTCGGTGATCATGTGGTGGAAGTCCTTGGGGGCGACCTTGCCGCTCAGCACGACGTAGGCGCCGGAGGCGATGAGGCCGACGAGGGCCTCGGTCAGCCAGGCCGGGGTGAGGTCGATACGGAACTCGCCGCTGAGCTGGCCGCGCCGGAAGACCTCGGAGATGCGCTCGTCGAGCCGGTTCCAGCCCTCGTTCTGCGCCTCGCCCTCGAACAGCTGGTTCTCCGTGTAGAGGAAGGAGAGCAGCCCGGCCACCGGTTCGATCTCGCGGACCAGGCGCCGTACGGCGTCGCCGGCCGGCCCCTCCCCCAGACGGGCCGCGTCGAGGGCGGCCTCGCACTCGGCGATGCCGAGGGCCTCCAGCGCCCTGACGAGCGAGTCGCGTCCGGCGAAGTGGCGGTGCAGCGTGGCCCGGCTGATCCCGGCCGCCTTGGCGACCTCGTCCATGGTGGCGGTGGACTTGTGGGTGAGCAGGGTGGCTGCGCTGCGCAGCACGTGATCACGATCGACAGCCATGAGACAAAGATAGCCCATGTGAGACATTCATGTCTCACATTCGGTGTACGTGTCTCACTGGATCATGCTGGAGGAGGCGTGGGCGCTCAGTGCCAGGGCAGCTGCCCGCGCCGCTCCCAGTAGGCCCGGGGTTCCTCGGCCAGCGCGTCGAGGCGGGCGAGCTGGTCCTCGTCGAGGTCGACGGCCGGGGCGTGCAGGTTGGAGGCGAGCTGGCCGGGGGTGGCGGCGCCGGAAAGGACCAGACCGGCCCACGGCCTGCGCAGGATCAGGGCGAGGGCGACCGCGTCGCAGCCCAGGCCCGTCTCCTGGGCGACCGCCTTGAGCGCCTCGGGGGCGTTCGGCTCGGCGAGCCGCCCGTTGGCCATGCCCTCCTTGACGATCACCGTCAGTCCGGCGTCGTGCGCCTCGGCGAGGGCGGGACCGGCGGAGGTCTCCAGGACGTTGTACGTCGACTGGACGGTACGGAAGAGGGGAGCGCCGTCGACCGTCACGCCGAGCGCGGCCCGGACGGTGTCGGCCTGGGCGGGTCCGCTGGTGGAGAAGCCGATCGTGAGACCGCCCGCGGCGGCCTCGGCGAGCCTGGCGTGCAGCTCCTTGTCGGTGAGCGCCGGGCTGTCCGGGGTCAGCGAGTGGATCTGGTACAGGTCGAGCCGGTCACCGAGCAGTTCGGCGGTCTCGGCGCGCTGCCGCTCGTAGGTGGCGAGGCTGTGGTCCTTGACCTCGTGCCGGTCGGCGTCGGTGGTCCAGTTCGCGGTGTAGGTGTAGCCCCACTTGCTGCCGACGACGACGTCGGCGGCGTCGGGGCGGGCCCTGAGCCAGTCGGCGAGGAACTCCTCGGCGCGGCCGTAGGAGCGGGCCGCGTCCACATAGCGGACGCCCTGCGCGTAGGCGGCGTCCAGGAGTTCGTGGGTGCGCTCGCGCAGGGCGTCCACGGTGCGGTCGGCCGGGAGGTCCTTCTCGCGGCCGAGGTTGATGTACCCCGGACGCCCGACGGCGGCCAGCCCCAGACCGATATGGCACGTGGGGGTCGTGGCCGAGGCCAGTCGGGCGAAGGGCATCGCGGGCTCCGTTCGGTCGCTTCCTTACGGCTGTGGACCAACGTAACCCGCGAGACCCCGAAGGCGGGTGAACTACTTCCGGGCGTCCGCCCACTGGTGCTGCGCCGCCACGTCCGCCTTGACCTCGGCGAGCTGGACGGCGACCGCGCTCGGGGCGGTGCCGCCGCGGCCGCTGCGGGAGGCGAGGGCGCCGGGGACGTTGAGGACGGTGCGCACCTCGGGCGTCAGATGGGCGGAGATCTTGGCGAACTGGTCGTCGGTCAGCTCGTCGAGTTCCTTGCCCTCGGCCTCGGCGGCCTTCACGCACTCGCCGGCGACCTCATGCGCCACCCGGAACGGCACGCCCTGCTTGACCAGCCACTCGGCGATGTCGGTGGCCAGTGAGAAGCCGGCCGGGGCCAGCTCCTCCATGCGCTCGCGGTGCACGGTGAGGGTGGCCATCATGCCGGTGAAGGCCGGCAGCAGGACCTCCAGCTGGTCGCAGGAGTCGAAGACGGGCTCCTTGTCCTCCTGGAGGTCGCGGTTGTACGCCAGCGGCAGGGCCTTGAGGGTGGCGAGCAGCCCGGTCAGGTTGCCGATCAGCCGGCCGGACTTGCCGCGCGCCAGCTCGGCGATGTCCGGGTTCTTCTTCTGCGGCATGATCGACGAGCCGGTGGAGAAGGCGTCGTGCAGAGTCACGAAGGAGAACTCCTTCGTGTTCCAGATGATGACCTCCTCGGCGATCCGGGAGAGGTTCACACCGATCATCGCGGTGACGAAGGCGAACTCCGCGACGAAGTCCCGGGAGGCCGTGCCGTCGATGGAGTTGCCGGCGCTGCCGCGCTCGAAGCCGAGGTCCCGCGCCACCGCCTCCGGGTCCAGGCCGAGGGAGGAACCGGCCAGGGCGCCGGAGCCGTACGGCGACACGGCCGTCCGCTCGTCCCACTGGCGCAGCCGCTCGGCGTCCCGCGACAGGGACTGGACGTGCGCGAGGACGTGGTGGGCGAACAGGACCGGCTGGGCGTGCTGGAGGTGGGTGCGGCCGGGCATGGCCACGTCCGGGTGGGCCTCGGCCAGGCCGATGAGCGCGTCCTGGAGGTCGGCGATCAGACCGCCGATGATCCGGGCGTGGTCGCGCAGGTACATGCGGAAGAGGGTGGCGACCTGGTCGTTGCGGGACCGGCCGGCGCGCAGCTTGCCGCCGAGGTCGGCGCCGAGGCGCTCCAGCAGCCCGCGCTCCAGGGCGGTGTGCACGTCCTCGTCGGCGATGGTGCCGGTGAAGGAGCCGTCGGCGACGTCCGCCTCCAGCTGGTCGAGGCCGGCCAGCATGCGCCGCAGTTCGTCGTCCGTGAGCAGCCCGGCCTTGTGCAGCACGCGCGCGTGGGCGCGGGAGCCGGCGATGTCGTAGGGCGCGAGGCGCCAGTCGAAGTGGACGGACGCGGACAGCTTCGCCAGGGCCTCGGCGGGACCGTCGGCGAAACGGCCGCCCCAGAGCCGTACGTCACCGCTGTTGCTGCTCACTTGAGTTGCTCCTCGGGATGGCGATGTGCGCGACCGCCTCCCCACCCGTGAGTGAGGAGGCGGTTGTCAGGCTAGTGCGTGCGAGGCGACCCGGCGCCGTGACGCGAGGTCCGCGCCGGGTCGGACCCGTCAGGGGCCAGTTGGCACCTAGGCCAGGTCGCGCTGTGCGGCGATCTTCGACGACAGGCTGTAGATGTCGATGAAGCCCTTGGCGGCGGACTGGTCGAAGGTGTCGCCGGTGTCGTAGGTGGCGAGGTTGAAGTCGTACAGCGACTCCTGGGAGCGCCGGCCGGTGACGACCGCGCGGCCGCCGTGCAGGGTCATGCGGACGTCGCCGGAGACGTGCTGGTTGGCCTCGTTGATGAAGCCGTCCAGGGCGCGCTTGAGCGGGGAGAACCACTGGCCGTCGTAGACCAGTTCGCCCCAGCGCTGCTCGACCTGCCGCTTGTAGCGGGCGAGTTCGCGCTCGACGGTGACGTTCTCCAGCTCCTGGTGGGCGGTGATCAGGGCGATCGCGCCGGGAGCCTCGTACACCTCGCGGGACTTGATGCCGACGAGGCGGTCCTCGACCATGTCGATCCGGCCGATGCCCTGGGCGCCGGCGCGCTCGTTGAGCTGCTGGATGGCCTGGAGGACGGAGACGGGCTTGCCGTCGATGGCGACCGGGACGCCCTCCTTGAAGGTGATGATCACCTCGTCGGCCTCACGGGCGACGGCCGGGTTCTGGGTGTACTCGTAGATGTCCTCGATCGGCGCGTTCCAGATGTCCTCGAGGAAGCCGGTCTCCACGGCGCGGCCGAAGACGTTCTGGTCGATGGAGTACGGGGACTTCTTGGTGGTCGCGATCGGGAGGTTCTTCTCCTCGCAGAACGCGATGGCCTTGTCCCGGGTCATCGCGTAGTCGCGGACCGGGGCGATGCACTTCAGGTCGGGGGCGAGGGCGACGATGCCGGCCTCGAAGCGGACCTGGTCGTTGCCCTTGCCGGTGCAGCCGTGGGCGACGATGCCGGCGCCGTGCTTCTGGGCGGCGGCGACCAGGTGCTTGACGATCGTCGGCCGCGACAGCGCGGAGACCAGCGGGTAGCGGTCCATGTAGAGGGCGTTGGCCTTGATCGCCGGGAGGCAGTACTCGTCGGCGAACTCGTCCTTGGCGTCGGCGACCTCGGCCTCGACGGCACCGCAGGCGAGCGCGCGCTTGCGGATGACGTCCAGGTCCTCGCCGCCCTGGCCGACGTCGACCGCAACGGCGATGACCTCGGCGCCCGTCTCCTCGGCGATCCAGCCGATGGCGACGGAGGTGTCCAGACCGCCCGAGTAGGCGAGTACGACGCGCTCGGTCACGGGATTCTCCTCACACTGCATTCGCTGACATGCATGAGTATGCAGAACTCTGCATGGTTCGTCAATCTCGTCCGCGGTGCGTCGTGGCACCAGGGGATTCGCAAGGTGTTTTCAGAACTCGCCCGTCACTCGTTGAACGAGCACAACCGCTTCCGCGTATCGCCGGACAAGGCGCCCCGGCCACCGGGCCCCGGGCGCCGGCCTCCCCGGCCGCCTGCGCCTCACTCCGTGGGGTGACAGGCAGCCGTGGCCGCCCCGAGGAAGCGCCGGCCGGGGCGGCCACGGTGGGCCGGGCGGAGGCCGTAATTCCTTAGACAGCCGAAAGAACTTCCCCGGATAATCGCTGGACATGGGAAAGACGTATGAGCGCATCGACGGCAGGCTGCGCACGTTCATCGAGCGGCAGCCCCTCTTCTTCACCGCGACCGCCCCGCTCTCCGGCGACGGCACGGTCAACCTCTCCCCCAAGGGCCTCAAGGGCTCCTTCACGGTGCTCGACGAGCACACCGTGGCCTACCTGGACTTCGCCGGGTCCAACGCGGAGACCATCGCCCACCTGCGTGAGAACGGCCGGATCACCCTGATGTGGTGTGCCTTCGAGGGGCCGCCCAGCATCGTGCGCGTCCACGGCCGGGGCGAGCCCGTCTTCCGCGACGACCCGCGCTTCGGCGAACTCCTCGCCCGTTTCCCCGGCATCGACCCGGCCGCGCACGGGCTGCGCGCCATCATCGTCGTGCACGCCGAACTGGTGCGGGACACCTGCGGGTACGCGGTGCCCTTCATGGCGTACGAGGCGGACCGCGATCTGCACGGCAGGCGCTTCGCGCGCGAGGACGACGCCTCGCTGAGCGACTACTTCACCCGGAAGGAGCACGTGGCCACCAGCCTGGACGGCCTGCCTGGACTGCCATTGCCGCTGCCGCCGTCTACGGTCTGAGCCATGCGCCCCGCTGTCGCCGTGATCCTCGCCGCCCTGTCCCTCCTCACGCTCGGTGCCGCGCCCGCGGGCGAGGTGCCGCTGCCTGCGCGGATGCGGGACACCGGCGGCGGCACCCAGCTGATCACCGCTCAGGCGGCCCGCACCGGCGCCACGTCGGGCACGGTCACCTGGTGGAACCTGCGCGGCGGGCGCTGGGCGCGGGCCGGTTCGGCACCGGCCCGGTTCGGCGCGAAGGGCCTCGTCGAGGGCACGGTGCGACAGCAGGGCACGTACACGACCCCGACCGGGCTGTACCACCTGCCGTTCGCCTTCGGCGTCACGTCCGCACCGGACGGGACCCGGCTGCGGTACCGGCGGGTGGGCCCGGACTCCTGGTGGTGCCAGGACAACGGCTCGCGCTCCTACAACCGCTGGACCCAGCCACGCCCCGCGGACTGCCGGGCCACCGAGTCCGAGCACCTGGTGGCGTACCCGAGGCAGTACGCGCACGCTCTCGTCATCGGCTTCAACTACTCCCGTCCGGTGCGCGGCCGGGGAGCCGGGATCTTCCTGCACGTCAACGGGCCCGGGGCGACAGCCGGCTGTGTGTCGGTGCCGCGGGAGGCCATGCGGCGGATCCTGGCGTGGGCGGATCCCGGGCGCCGGCCGCACATCGCGATCGGCACGGCGGGCGGGGCAACCGCGATCAGCCGTTACTGACCTAGCTAGTGCTGCGACCGGAAAGGTTCACCGGCTCGCGACGCCCGGCACGGCACTCCCCCAGCCTTCGGCCGGGGGTACCCCCACGCCGCGTTGTCGCATCACCCGAGTACATCCAGCACGCGGTGCGATGCTCCGCCTTGCGATGCACCGCACCGGACGCCGCGAGCTTTCCGGCAAACCTTTCCGGTCACAGCACTAGGCGCCACCCGCCGGCAGCCGGACGGTGAAGGCCGTGGAGCCGGGGTGGCTGTCCAGGCCGACACCGCCGCCGTGGGCCTCCGTCACGGCCGCCACGATCGACAGGCCCAGGCCGGCCCCGGCGCCGCCGAAGGAGTCGGTGCGGCGGCGGTCGGCCCGGGTGAAGCGCTCGAAGACACCGGGCTGGACCTCCTCGGGGACGCCGGGCCCGTCGTCGTGCACCCGCAGCACGGCCGTGGCGGCACTCCCCGGGTCCGCCTCCCGGTCGCACTCCAGGTCCAGGGACACCGTCACCTTGGTGCCCGCGGGCGTGTGCGCACGCGCGTTGGCCATCAGGTTGGCGAGCACCTGCTGGAGCCGGTGGGCGTCACCAGTGACCGTCACCGGTTCCTCCGGCAGCTCCAGCGTCCAGCGGTGCTCCGGACCCGCGGCCCGGGCGTCCGTCACCGCGTCCAGGACCAGGCGGGTCAGGTCGACCGGTCGGCGGTCCAGGGGACGCCCGGCGTCCAGCCGGGCCAGGAGCAGCATCTCGTCGACCATCTCGCCCATGCGCGCGGACTCGGCGGCGATGCGTTCCAGGGCGCGGGTGACCTCGGGCGGCACCGGTCCGGGGTGCAGCAGGGCGAGCTCGGCGTGGCCGCGCACGGTGGCGACCGGGGTGCGCAGCTCGTGGCTGGCGTCGGCGGCGAAGCCGCGCAGCCGCTCCTCACTGGCGTGCCGTTTGGTCAGCGCGTCCTCGACATGGTGGAGCATCCGGTTGAAGGCGGCGCCGACCCGCCCGACCTCACTGCGCGGGTCGGCGCGCGGCGCGCGGGGCGGCAGCGCCACCTCGCCGCTGGCGAGCGGCAGCTCGCTGACCCGGGCGGCGGTTTCCGCGACCCGTGTCAGCGGCCGCAGCGACCAGCGCACCCACAGGGCACCGGCGACCCCGGCGACGGCCAGGGCCAGGGCGGAGACGGTCCCCGCGACCAGTTCGAGGCGATGGACGGCGGCCCGCACCGGCGCCATCGGCAGCCCGGTGACCAGCACGTCGCCGTCCCGGCCCGGCCAGGCGGCCAGCCGGTACTCGCCCAGGTCGGACAGGCGCACCGTGTGCCCGCCGTGGTCCGCCGGGAGCGCGGCCAGTGCCCTGCGGTCGGCACCGGTGAGGGTGACGTCGAAGCCGGGACGGGACGGGGAGGGGACCATGGCCGCGTGGGTCACCGTGCCGCCGAGGAGCCGGGCACCGAAGGTGGCGGCGGCCTGGCGGCGGGTGTCGCCGCGCTCGTCGCCGTCGTGGTCGGAGGGCTTGGCGGGCGTGGCGGGCGTGGCGGTGCCGTGCTCCAGGCTCTCCGGGAAGCCGGGACCTGCCTGCTGGAGCTGCTGGTCGATCCGGCCGGTGAGGAAGCCGTCCAGTTCGAGGACCGCGGCCACGCCGACGGCGGCGCAGCCGACGGCCAGCAGCACCACGAGGCCGAAGGTGAGCCGGGCCCGCAGGGTGCGCGGCCGGGGCAGCCGGCGTATCCGCGGTGTCATCGCCCGCCGCGGCGCGGTCACCGTACCGCCGGCTTCAGCACGTACCCGGCTCCGCGCACCGTGTGGATCATGGGTTCGCGTCCGGCGTCCACCTTCTTGCGCAGATACGAGATGTACAGCTCCACCACATGGGCCTGGCCGCCGAAGTCGTAGGACCACACACGGTCGAGGATCTGCGCCTTGCTCAGCACCCGGCGCGGGTTGTGCATCAGGAAGCGCAGCAGCTCGAACTCGGTCGGGGACAGCTCGATCAGCTCTCCCGCCCGGGTGACCTCGCGGGCGTCCTCGTCCATGACCAGATCGCCCACGGTCAGCCGCGGGCCGTCCGCCGGCTGCCGGGCCATGCCGGCGCGGCGCAGCAGTCCGCGCAACCGGGCGACCACCTCCTCCAGGCTGAACGGCTTGGTCACGTAGTCGTCGCCGCCCGCGGTGATCCCCGCGACACGGTCCTCCACCGCGTCCCGCGCCGTGAGGAAGAGCACACAGATGTCCGGCTGCGCGGCGTGCAGCTCGCGCAGCACGGCGAATCCGTCGGTGTCCGGGAGCATCACGTCGAGGACGACGGCGTCGGGTCGCACCTCGCGCGCCGCGGCGATGGCCGAGGCCCCGTCGCCCGCGGCGCGCACCTCCCAGCCCTGGTAGCTCAGGGCTCCGCAGAGCACTTCGGCGAGGTCGGGGTCGTCGTCGACGACGAGGACGCGCACGGGGGTGCCGTCGAGGCGGGTGAGGGCGGGCAGGCCGGTAGGGCTCGGGCGGAAGGTGTCCATGGCCCCTCCAGCATCGCCGGTCCCCGGCCCGGACGGCGAGGGGGGACCCTCTGAGTTTTCTGTGAGTGGGCCCACGCGGCCCACGGCTCAGAGCTTCCTCAGAGGTTCGCCCCGCACAGTTGTGTCCTGGACCGGCGAAGGGACGGGAGAGCGGATGACCACGGTGTACGAGCGGCGGGCGGCACCGCCCGTGCCACTGGCGCCCCGGCGCTCCCCGGCGGGCGCGATGCTGGCGCTGCTGTGGGCGGGGGCCGCCGCGGTGGTCCTCCTGCGGTGGTACGACACCGCCTCCGTCGTGGGCGCGGCGGGCTGGCTGACCGGCGCCGGGCGGATCGCGGGCCTGCTGTGCGGGTACGCCTGCGCGGTGCTGGTGGGCCTGATGGCGCGGGTGCCGCTGCTGGAGCGCCGGATCGGCTCGGACCGGGTGGCGCGCTGGCATGCGATGGCCGGCCGCTACACGGTGTGCCTGCTGGTCGTGCACGTGGTGCTCATCCTCGCCGGATACGCCGCGCAGGACGGC
Organism: Streptomyces sp. NPDC004721; assembly: GCF_053601495.1. Classification (NCBI taxonomy): domain Bacteria; kingdom Bacillati; phylum Actinomycetota; class Actinomycetes; order Kitasatosporales; family Streptomycetaceae; genus Streptomyces; species Streptomyces sp. NPDC004721. Next base: position 181,001 of record NZ_JBSGBZ010000011.1, on the reverse strand, counting down.
TCCTCCGTCCTGCGCGAGGCGGTCACGGTGGTGCTGGACTACCCGGAGATGCTGAAGGCCACCGCCGGGACCGTGATCCTCTTCGCGGTCGGCGTCACCTCGGCGCGCGCGGTGCGCGGCCGGACCGGTCACGAGTTCTGGTACTACACGCACCTGCTCACCTACGCCGCCGTCTTCCTGGTCTTCGGCCACCAGGTGGCACTGGGGGGCGAGTTCACCGGTCACGCCCTGGCCACGGCCGCCTGGTACGCGCTGTACCTGGGCGTCGCGGCCCTGGTGGTGTGGTTCCGGATCCTGGTCCCGGTGCGGCTCAACCTGCGCCACCGGATGCGGGTCGAGGCGGTGTACAAGGAGGCGCCGGGTGTGTACTCCGTCGTCGTGCGCGGCCACCGGCTGGACGAACTGGGCGCGCGGCCGGGGCAGTTCTTCCGCTGGCGGTTCCTCGCCGAGGGCATGGGCTGGACGTCGACGCCGTACTCCCTGTCGGCGCCGCCCCGTCCGGACCTGCTGCGCATCACGGTGAAGGCGCTCGGCGACCACAGCGCGGCCGTGCCGCTGCTGCGGCCGGGCACCCGGGTGTGGGCGGAGGGCCCCTACGGGTCGATGACCGCCGACCGGCGCACCTCGCACAAGTCCCTGCTGATCGCGGCCGGGGTCGGCATCACGCCGCTGCGGGCGCTGTTCGAGACGCTGCCCGGTGACGTCACCCTGCTGTACCGGGCGCGTACGGCCGAAGACCTCGCCCTGGGCGGCGAGTTGGAGGCCATAGCGCGCGGGCGCGGGGCGCGGGTGCTGTACGCGCTCAACGGCCCGCGCGGCGAACGCCCCCGCCTCACCGTGGAGTCCCTGCGCGTGGCCGTCTCCGACCTGGCCGGGCACGACGTGTACCTCTGCGGCCCGCACGCCTTCGCCCGGGACGTGTACGAGGTGCTGCGCGCCGCCGGGGTGCCGGACCGTCGTATCCACCACGAGTCGTTCGAGCTGTGAGGCCCTGTTGCACGCGTTGAGGAAGAACCGTCCGCTGCGCCGCGTCGTGCTGGCGAGCGCCGCCACCGTCTCCGGGCTGGTGATGCTGCTGTCGCTCAAGCCGCACACGCCGCCGCAGATCGCCGCGGATCCGGCGCCGGCCCCGTCCAGCGGTTCGAGCACGTCCGGCGGATCGGGTGCGGCCGGCGGGGCCGGCCGGTCCACCGGTACCAGGGCCGTCACCGGTGAGACGGTGCAGACCCGCTGGGGCCCGGTGCGGGTGCGGGTCACGCTCGCCGGCGGCCGGATCACCGACGTGACCGCGCTCGCCCAGCCCTCCGGCAACCCGCGGGACCGGGAGATCAGCGGCTACGCCATCCCCCAGCTGCGCAGGGAGGCGCTGGCCGCGCAGAGCGCGAACATCGACACCGTCTCGGGGGCGACGTACACCAGTGACGGATACCGCCGCTCGCTCCAGTCCGCGCTGGACGCGGCCCGGCGCTGAACCTCGGCCGGACACTGAACGCGGGGCCGCCGTGGCACGTATTCCAGGGCCAAGGGACCACGCCGCCCCCCTTGACCCCGTCCGCGGAGGAACCGTGACCAGCACGCTCGCAGGAGGCCGCGCCGCCCGGCGCCAGACGATGCGCCGCATCCGGCCGCGCCGTTCCCCCGCCGTCCCACTGCTGACCGCCGTCTGGGCGGGCGCGGCGGGCGTCGTCTGGCTGTGGTGGATGAACACCCCGTCCATCGACGGCACCGCCGGGAAGGTCCTGAACGCGGGCCGGATCACCGGCCTGCTCGCCGGCTATCTCATGGCGCTGGTCGTGCTCCAGATGGCGCGGGTGCCGGCCCTGGAACGGCGGGTGGGCTCCGACCGGGTCGCGCGCTGGCACGCCATGACCGGCCGGTACACGCTGTGCCTGGTCCTCGCGCACGTCTTCCTCACCATGTGGGGCTACGCGCTGCTGGGCGGCAGGTCGCTCGGCGACATCGTGGCGCAGACCGTCGAGTCCGTCGAGCAGCTGCCCGACATGGGCAAGGCCGCGATCGGCACCGGTCTGCTGGTGGTCGTCGGACTGGTCTCGATCGGCCCGGTGCGCCGCCGGATGCCGTACGACACCTGGTACCACGTGCACCTGTTCACCTATGCCGCGGTGTTCCTGACGTTCTGGCACCAGATCACCACCGGCAACGACTTCGCCGTGGAACCGGCCGCCAGGACCTTCTGGTACGGCCTGTACGGCGCGGTGACCGCGCTGGTGATCTGGTACCGGATCCTCACCCCGATCCGGCTGAACCTGCGCCACCGCATGCGGGTGGAGGCGGTGATCGAGGAGACGCCGGGCATCGTGTCGGTGCTGATCGGCGGCAAGAAGCTGCACCGGATGGGCGCGGAGGCCGGGCAGTTCTTCCGCTGGCGGTTCCTGGCGCCGGGCATGCGGTTCTCCTCCCACCCGTACTCCCTGTCGGCGGCGCCCCGTCCTGACCTGCTGCGCATCACGGTCAAGGCGATCGGCGACCACAGCGCCGGGCTGCGCGACCTCACCCCCGGCACCCGGGTGTGGGCGGAGGGGCCGTACGGCGCGCTGACCGCGTCCCGGCGCAGCCGCGGCAAGGTGCTGCTGGTGGCGGGCGGGGTGGGCATCACGCCGATGCGGGCGCTGTTCGAGACACTGCCCGGCGCGGCCGGTGACATCACACTGCTGTACCGGGCCAACAGCACGCAGGACCTGGCCCTGTGGGACGAGCTGGCGAAGATCGCCGACGAGCGCGGCGCCCGCCTGATGTACGCGGTGAACAGCCCGGACGGGGAACGCCCCGACATCTCCGCCGAGTCGCTGCGCCGCAAGATCGCCGACATCGACCGCCACGACGTCTTCATGTGCGGCCCGCCCGGCTTCGCGCAGTCGGCGTACGAGGCACTGCGCGGCGCGGGAGTCCCCGCTCGCCGTATCCATCACGAGTCGTTCGAGATTTGAACCCTCCCCCAGCAGAAGCAGGAGGATTCCTGGCTCAAGCAGCTCATTCGCTCGGCGAGCGAACGAGTCTGACGCTCTCGGCACCAGCCGGGACGGAACCTGCCCGGTTGCCCGTCAAGACAAAGCAGTTGCGCGTGTTTGGCTCTCGCAACGCACGACAGTCGGCTCAGCCGACCGTCTGGGGGTCTTTCGGCAAGAACGTCCAGAAAGACCACCGGACTGACCGGACCCACGAGACTCACCGGAATCAAGGAGCTCATCGGCGATGAGGAAGAGCCACCCCATCCGACGTGCCGTGCTGGCCGGCGCCGCGACCGTGTCCGGCATCGTGCTGCTGCTGTCGCTGAAGCCGGCCTCCGACCCCGCCTCCGCCTCGGCGGCCGGCGCGGCGCCGCAGCGGACCGCGGCGGCGCAGGAGTCGCCGCAGGGCGGCAGCGGTGCGCAGCGGACGGGCACGCGGTCCGTGACCGGCGACGCGGCCCGGACCCAGTACGGCGACGTGCAGGTCCGGCTGACCGTCAGCGACGGCAGGATCACCGCGGCGGAGGCGGTGCGGGCGCCGCAGGGCGGGGTCAGCGGCCAGAAGAGCGAACTGGCCGTACCCAAACTCAACCAGGAGGCCGTGACCGCGCAGGGCGCCAACATCGACACCGTCTCCGGAGCGACCTACACCAGCGGCGGCTACAAGAAGTCGCTCCAGTCGGCACTGGACAAGGCGAAGGCGGGCGGTTCGGCGTCGGGACCGGCCTCCGGTTCGTCCTCCGGCGCGCCGTCCGGTTCGTCCTCCTCGGGAGCCGCCGGATCGGGAGCCGCCCAGGCCCGCACCGTCACGGGTGAGGCCGCCCAGACCGACTACGGCCCGGTGCAGGTCCGGATCACGGTCAGCAACGGCAGGATCACCAAGGCCGAGGCCGTGCGGGCGCCGCAGGGCGGGCTCAGCGGCCAGAAGAGCGAACTGGCCGTACCCAAACTCAACCAGGAGGCCGTGACCGCGCAGGGCGCCAACATCGACACCGTCTCCGGAGCGACCTACACCAGCGGCGGCTACAAGAAGTCGCTCCAGTCGGCTCTGGACAAGGCCGGTGGTTGAGGCCGTGTCCGGGTCGGCCGAGGGTCCCGCCGCGGTGCGGCACGCGGAGGAGGTCATGGGGACCGTCTTCTCCTTCGACGTCCGCGGCGGTCGGTCCGACGCGGTGGCGGCGGCCCTGGGCGAGGCGATCGCCGGGCTGCACCGGGTCGACGAGCTGTTCAGCACCTACCGCGACGACAGTCAGCTCTCCCGCCTGGCACGCGGTGAGCTGACCGTGGCGGAGTGCGACCCCGAGGTCGCCGAGGTGCTCGAACTGGGCGCCGAGGCCGAACGGGTCAGCGAGGGCTGGTTCAGCCTGCGCTACCAGGGGAGCCTGGATCCGACCGGGATCGTCAAGGGCTGGGCCGCCGAACGGGCCGCCCGGCGGATCGCGGCGGCGCAGGTGAACGGGGTCAGCGTGAACGGCGGCGGAGACGTGCAGTTGCTCGGCTCCCCCGACGCGCAGCGGCCCTGGCGCGTGGGTGTGTCGGACCCCCTGCGCCCCGGCGGACTCGCGGCGGTGGTCTCCACTGCGGGTACGAGCGAGCTGGCGGTGGCGACGTCGGGCACGGCCGAGCGCGGCGCCCACATCGCCGACCCGAGCACCGGCAGGTCGGCGGTCACCGACCTGGTCGCGGTCACCGTGGTCGCCCCCAGCCTGACCTGGGCGGACTGCTGGGCGACGGCCGCGTTCGCCATGGGCTCCCGCGCGGGCCTGGCCTGGCTGGAGTCGTTGCCGGACGTGGAGGCGCTGCTGATCACGGCGGGCGACGAGGTCAGGTGCACGCACGGGCTCGCCGCCCGGCTGGGCTGAGGTCCGGCCGGGCCCGCGCCAGGGGTCACTGGCCGTTCTGCGCCAGCCTCAGCAGGTGGTCCGCCAGTGCCTGTCCCCCGGTGGGGTCCCGGCTGATCAGCAGCAGCGTGTCGTCGCCTGCGATGGTCCCCAGGATGTCGTGCAGTTCGGCCTGGTCGATGGCCGAGGCGAGGAACTGCGCCGCCCCCGGAGGCGTCCGCAGGACCACGAGGTTGGCGGAGGCCTCCGCGGAGATCAGCAGCTCCTGCGAGAGCCGCCGCATCCGCTCCTCCTTCACCGACTCCCCCAGCGGTGCGCGCGGGGTGCGGAAACCGCCCTCGCTGGGCACCGCGTAGATGAGGTCGCCGTCGGTGTTGCGGATCTTCACCGCGTTCAGCTCGTCCAGGTCGCGGGAGAGCGTCGCCTGGGTGACGCTCAGCCCGTCGTCGGCCAGCAGCTTCGCCAACTGACTCTGGGAGCGCACCGGTTGCCGGTTGAGGATGTCCACGATCCGGCGGTGACGGGCGGTGCGGGTCTGCGGCACCGCCGGCCCGGCCTCGGTCTGACCGTTCTGCGCCTGACTCATCGTCGTCTCAATCTCCGGATCATCCGTCCCCGTTTGCCACGTCCAGGACGCCGGGCAGCGCTCCGAGGAAGGCGTCCACCTCGTCGTCGCCGAGGTTCAGCGGCGGCATCAGCCGTACGACGTCGGGGGCGGGCGCGTTCACCAGGAAACCGGCCTCCTGAGCCGCCTGCTGCACCTGGGGCGCGCGCGGCTCGGTGAGCACGATACCCAGCAGCAGGCCCGCGCCCCTGACGTGGGCGACCAGCGGGTGGTCCAGTGACTCGATTCCCTCGCGCAGCTTCTCGCTCTGCCGCTTGACGTTCTCCAGCAGTCCCTCGCCCGCGATCGTGTCCAGGACGGCGAGTCCGGCGGCGCAGGCGACCGGGTTGCCGCCGAAGGTCGTACCGTGCTGACCGGGCTGGAGCAGGTCGGCGGCGCGCCCGAAGGCGACGGTGGCGCCGAGCGGCAGTCCGCCGCCCAGGCCCTTGGCGAGCGTGACGATGTCCGGCAGGACGCCCTCGTGGGCCTGGTACTCGAACCAGTGCCCGGTGCGCCCGACCCCGGTCTGCACCTCGTCGAGGACCAGCAGCGAACCGGTGGCCGCCGTGATCGCCCTGGCCGCCTTCAGATAGCCGGGCGGGGGCACCACGACCCCGTTCTCGCCCTGGACGGGCTCGATGACGACGAGGGCCGTCTCCTCGGTGACCGCGGCGGCCAGGGCCCGCGCGTCGCCGTACGGCACGTGGGTGACCTCGCCGGGCAGCGGCAGGAACGGCTCCTGCTTGCCGGGCTGGCCGGTGAGCGCGAGGGCGCCCATCGTACGGCCGTGGAAGCCGCCCTCGGTGGCGACCATGTGCGGCCGCCCGGTCAGCCGGCCGATTTTGAAGGCGCCCTCGTTGGCCTCGGCACCGGAGTTGCAGAAGAACACCTTGCCGTCCCGGCCGAAGAGCTGGAGCAGCCGTTCGGCCAGGGCGACGGGCGGTTCGGCGATGAACAGATTGGAGACGTGGCCGAGGGAGGCGATCTGCCGTCCGACCGCCTCGACGACGGCGGGGTGGGCGTGGCCGAGCGCGTTGACCGCGATACCGCCGACGAAGTCGACGTACTCCCGGCCGTCGGCGTCCCACAGCTTCGCGCCCGCGCCACGGACGAGGGCCAGCCGCGGGGTGCCGTAGTTGTTCATGAGCGCGCCCTGCCAGCGCGCGGCCAGTGCCTGGTTGCCCACGTCCTGATTGCTCGGGTCCTGGTGGCTCACGTCCTGGTTGCTCACGACTCCCCCTGTTCGTCCGGCACGACCATCGTGCCGATGCCCTCGTCGGTGAAGATCTCCAGCAGGATCGAGTGCTGGACCCGGCCGTCGATGACGCGGGCGGTGGTCACGCCGCCGCGCACCGCGTGCAGGCAGCCCCGCATCTTCGGCACCATGCCGGAGGACAGCTCCGGCAGCAGCTTCTCCAGCTCGCTCGCGGTCAGGCGGCTGATCACCTCGTCGGAGTTCGGCCAGTCCTCGTAAAGGCCCTCGACGTCGGTGAGGACCATGAGGGTCTCGGCGCCCAGTGCCGCGGCGAGTGCCGCGGCCGCCGTATCGGCATTGACGTTGTAGACGTGCCCGTCGTCCTCGGAGCGGGCGATCGAGGAGACGACCGGGATACGGCCGTCGGCGAGCAGCGCCTCGATCGCGCCGGTGTCGATCGCGGTGATCTCGCCCACCCGCCCGATGTCGACCGGCTCGCCGTCGATCTCGGGGGTGTGCTTGGTGGCGGTGATGGTGTGCGCGTCCTCGCCGGTGAGGCCGACCGCGAACGGCCCGTGCTGGTTGAGCAGGCCCACCAGCTCCCGCTGCACCTGCCCGGCCAGCACCATCCGCACGACGTCCATGGCCTCCTCGGTGGTGACCCGCAGGCCCGCCTTGAACTCGCTGACGATGCCGTGCCGGTCGAGCGCCCGGCTGATCTGGGGGCCGCCGCCGTGCACGACGACGGGCCTGAGGCCGGCGTGCCGCAGGAAGACGACGTCCTGGGCGAAGGCGGCCTTCAGCTCCTCGTCCACCATGGCGTTGCCGCCGAACTTGATGACGACGATCTTGCCGTGGTGCCGGGTCAGCCAGGGCAGCGCCTCGACGAGGATCTTCGCCTTGGGGAGCGCGGTGTGTTTGCGAGTGGTTCCGGAGCTCATGAGGAGTACGCGCTGTTCTCGTGGACGTAGTCGGCGGTGAGGTCGTTGGTCCAGATGGTGGCGGTCTGGGCGCCGGCGGCGAGGTCCGCCACGATGTGGACCTCGCGGTAGCGCATGTCGACCTTGGCGCGGTCCTCGCCGACGCCGCCGTTCTTGCAGACCCAGACGCCGTTGATGGCGACGTTCAGCCGGTCGGGCTCGAAGGCGGCCCCGGTGGTGCCGATGGCGGACAGGACGCGGCCCCAGTTGGGGTCCTCGCCGTGGATGGCGCACTTGAGGAGGTTGTTGCGGGCGATGGAGCGGCCCACCTCCACGGCGTCCTCCTCGGTCGCGGCGCCCACCACCTCGACCTTGATGTCCTTGCTGGCGCCCTCGGCGTCCCGGATGAGCTGCTGCCCGAGGTCGTCGCACACCGCCCGTACGGCCTCGGCGAACTCCGCGTACCCCGGGGTGACCCCGGAAGCGCCGGAGGCGAGCAGCAGCACGGTGTCGTTGGTGGACATGCAGCCGTCGGAGTCGACCCGGTCGAAGGTGACCCTGGTGGCGGCGCGCAGCGCCTGGTCGAGCGCGTCGGCCTCGAGGTCGGCGTCCGTGGTGAGGACCACGAGCATGGTGGCCAGGCCCGGGGCGAGCATGCCGGCGCCTTTGGCCATGCCGCCGACGGTCCAGCCGTCCTTGGTCACCACGGACGTCTTGTGGACGGTGTCGGTTGTCTTGATGGCGATGGCGGCCTTCTCGCCGCCGTGCTCCGAGAGCTGGGCGGCGGCCGTCTCGACGCCCGGCAGCAGCTTGTCCATGGGCAGCAGGACGCCGATCAGTCCGGTGGAGCAGACCGCGACCTCGATGGCGCCGACACCGAGCACGCCGGCGGCCTTCTCGGCGGTGGCGTGGGTGTCCTGGAAGCCCTTGGAGCCGGTGCAGGCGTTGGCGCCGCCGGAGTTGAGGACGACCGCGGAGAGCCTGCCGTCCTTGAGGACCTGCTCGGACCACTGCACCGGGGCGGCCTTGACGCGGTTGGAGGTGAAGACGCCCGCGGCGGCGCGGCGGGGCCCGGTGTTGACCACGAGGGCCAGGTCCGGGTTTCCGCGCTCCTTGATCCCTGCGGCGATACCCGCCGCCTGGAACCCCTTGGCTGCCGTGACACTCACTGCATCTCCTTGTTCGCCCCGCCGCGGTAGCGGCTGATGTCACTGCCGCCCGTGCAGCGCAGCGGTGCGGCCATCTCCCCCAGTACCTTGACGGCCTGGGAGGTACCCCCAGTCGTCTGCGGCCCGGTGGCTGCTCGTGCGTCGCTCACGGGGCGACTCCGATCGTGGAAAGTCCGAGCTCCTCGGGAAGTCCGAGGGCGATGTTCATGCTCTGCACCGCGCCGCCCGCGGTGCCCTTGGTCAGGTTGTCGATGGCGCTGATCGCGAGGACGCGGTGCGCGGCGGGGTCGTACGCCACCTGGATCTGCACGGCGTTGGAGCCGTACACGGAGGCGGTGGCGGGCCAGCGCCCCTCGGGGAGGAGGCGGACGAAGGGCTCGTCGGCGTAGGCCTTCTCGTACGCGGCGCGCACGGAGTCGGCGGTGACCCCGGGCCGGGCCTTGGCGCTGCACGTGGCGAGGATGCCGCGGGGCATCGGCGCGAGGGTGGGCGTGAAGGACACGGTGACGCGCTCCCCCGCCGCGGCGCTGAGGTTCTGGATCATCTCCGGGGTGTGCCGGTGCAGGCCACCCACCCCGTAGGGGGACATGGATCCCATGACCTCGGAGCCCAGCAGGTGCGGCTTGGCCGCCTTGCCGGCGCCGGAGGTGCCGGAGGCGGCGACGATCACGGCCTCGTTCTCGGCGAGTCCGGCCGCGTAGGCCGGGAAGAGGGCGAGGGAGGCGGCCGTCGGGTAGCAGCCGGGCACCGCGATGCGCCTGGCCCCCGCCAGCGCGGCGCGGCCGCCGGGGAGTTCGGGGAGGCCGTAGGGCCAGGTGCCGGCGTGCGGGGAGCCGTAGAAGCGCTCCCAGTCGACGGGGTCCTTCAGCCGGAAGTCGGCGCCCATGTCGATGACGAGGACGTCGGGGCCCAGTCGCTCGGCGACGGCGGCGGACCGGCCGTGCGGCAGGGCGAGGAAGACGACGTCGTGCCCGGCAAGAACTTCGGGGGTGGTCTCCTCCAGGACGCGGTCGGCGAGGGGCGGCAGGTGCGGCTGCAAGGCGCCGAGCCGCTCTCCGGCGTTGGAGTTCCCGGTCAGGGCGCCGATCTCGGCCTCGGGGTGCGCCAGGAGCAGGCGCAGCGCTTCTCCGCCCGCATATCCACTCGCTCCGGCGACCGCCACACGTACAGCCATGGACCCTCCTCCTCGATGGCATGACTATACGTATTCCTGCACGTTTATGCAACGGAATCGAGACCGGTCGCCATATGGTGAGCGACCGAGATTTTCAGTTGGCACACGAGCACGCTAGTTGGGCGAATCTTGATCCCGTAACGCTGTGTTGCGATCAGCTCCGAAGAGTGGCCCCCGTTGCCGGTCGGGTGGTGCTGCTGTGGGTGTGTGGGCGAGACAGCGAGCGTCCGTCCGATGCGGCTGGCCAAGGAGGTGGACGCGCTGAAGTTCGCGGCGGCCAGGGAGGTGGCGCCGGCATGCGGCTGGCGGTACTCGGTGGTCGCGGGCCGGCACCCGCATGTCTGGAGCGTCCTTGATCATTTGTCCTCGCACCGGCGGCCGGGGACGGATCTGCTGGGCATGCGGGACCAGTTACTCACCGCTGTCGGCGGCCGGGAGGAGCGGGTGATGACGTTCTCCGAGCCGGCGGACTCAACCAGCGCGCCTTCCGTGGGCCGGGCGAACATCGTCCGGCTACTCTGGCAGCGCGAGCTCGGCGTTGAGTTGGGACGGGCTCAGTGTGCGTCCGGGTCGTTCTCGCTGCTGGAAAGCAACTCGCGCCCGCGGACCGTCTCCCAGGTCGTGAGGTGCCGCCTGCCTCGGTCGCCGAGCTTGTGCAGCACCTCCAGGGCGAGCAGTTCCAATGAGGATGATGCCGGCGCTGAACGTGACGAACGGCGCCGGGGAGGTGACGCTGACGGGAAGGACCACCTGTGCGTCGCCCGCGGCAGGCGAAAGCTGCACGTCGGTCACGAGGATGATCGTCGAGCCGCGCCGGCGGACCTGCTTGGCGAGGTCGACGGTCGACTGCCGGTAGCGGCCTGGGCCTCGACAGCGCGGGAGAACCGGGCTGTCGGCCGGCGTCCGAGAGTCGGATGAGCCGACCGTTGGGCTTTCAGCTTGGAAGGCTCTGGCCGCCTGGCTGTTCAGCCCGCCGTCTCGGTACCCGTCTCTGCGTCCGAGGATTTCACCGAATCGGCCTGCATCTGGCTGATCAGGTTCGTGAGCATGGCCTTCGGTGGCATCTCTGCCACGCCGAGCATGGTCTCGGTTCCCTGCATGCCGGCGATCTGCCAGATGCGGTTGAGCAAGACGCTGCGCAGGTGGGTGTCGTCGCGTACGCGGAGCCGGACGACCAGATCGAGGCTTCCGGTCACGAGGGTGACGTCGTCCACCTCGGTGATCTCCCAGAGGCTGCGCATCATCTCCGCGACGTCGTAGCCCCTGGCGGCCTTGACCGACAGGTACACCGGGACGCCGAAGCCGAGCGCTTCCCAATCGACCTGCACGGAGTATCCCCGGATGACCCCCAAGCGCTCCAGGCGGTTCATGCGCTCGCCCACCGTCGGCGGCGAGATGCCCAGCTTGACGGCGAGTTGCCGTTGGGACGTGCGCGCGTCGGCGGCCAGCAGCCGCAGTAGGGACAGGTCGGTCTCGTCGAGGGGAACCGCCGGCCGGGGGGCGGGCACGACCTCGCTCACCCCGGACAGAGCGGCATCGCGTCGCGACATCTCCAAGACATCCTCTCGCTCGAACCCGGCGATCCGATCAGGGACCGTGTCAGGTACTCAACGCCGCCGGTACTAGATCCCGAGGGTATCCCGCGTGCGTACCGCGCTGCCGCACACCGGCGACCGGACCGAAGTCCGCGCCGGGACGGCGCATACGGCCCGCCCACACCACCAGCACCGAGGAAGCGTTTGCAACGCCGACAGCTTGCGGCGTCTTTCGATCGTAAGCCTCAAGGCCTCCATTCTCACCCTTGTACGCAACTCAACGCTCATTTACTCTTACACATGAGAGATAGCCGCCTGGGTTCGTCTTGCGGTTGGCAGGACGGGGCGCCAGGGCGCCTTACATCTCGTTGCCTCCCCCTTCTTCCTGAGAGGAACCAGACATGATCGATCTCACCGGTCGTGTAGTCCTGATCACCGGTGCCGGCGGCGGCATCGGCCAGGCCACCGCTCGTACACTTGCCCGTGCCGGCGCCACCGTCCTGCTGCACGACGTCTCGCTGGAGGCCATCAAGGGCCTGGGCGAGGAGATCGGTGAGCGTGCGCACGCGTTCGCGGCAGATCTGAGCGATCCCGCCGCCACGCAGGGTCTGTGGGACGAGGCGCTCGCCGTGTCCGGGCGTATCGACGTGCTGGTCAACAATGCGGGCATCTACCCGCCGGCTCCGCTTGAGGACTCGCTGGAGCGGTGGACCGAGGTCTGGGGCCTGTCCCTCGGTGTCAACCTCGTCGCTCCTGCGGTGCTGTGCCGGGCCGCGGTGGCCACGTTCTCCGCGCAGGACGACGGAGGGATCATCGTGAACCTGGCCAGCCGGGCCGCCTTCCGCGGCGAGGACCCGGAGTACTGGCACTACGCCGCCGCCAAGGCCGGTGTCGTGGCCATGACCCGGACCATCGCGCGGCAGTACGGCCGTGACGGCGTCACCGCGTTCGCGGTCGCCCCCGGCTATGTCGACACGGCTCTGAACAAGGTGTTCGCCGAGACCGTCGGTGTGCAGGTCGCCGCCGAGCAGACCGGCCTGGGGCAGGTCGCCCAGCCGCAGGACATCGCCAACGTCGTGGTGTTCCTCGCCTCCGGGCTCGCCAAGCACGCCACCGGCACCACCATCGACGTGAACGGAGCCAGCTATGTCCGCTGAGGCCGCCATCGACATAGATACCCGGCTGTTCATCGACGGCAAGCACCGCGACGGCGGCGCCGGCAGCCAGCCCATCGTGGACCCGGGCAACGGTCAGGAGATCGGCAAGGTCGAACTCGCCGACCCCAGTGACGTCCAGGACGCGCTCGACGCCGCGACCGGCGCGTTCCCTGCCTGGAGCCGCACCCTGCCCGCACAGCGCGGGGCGATCCTCAAGCGAGCCGCCGCCCTGCTGCTGGAGCGCGCCGATCACGCCGCCGCGATCCTGATGACCGAGGCGGGCAAGACCCGCGCCGAGGCGCGCGGTGAGATCGGCCGCGCGATCGAGACGCTGACGTGGAACGGTGAGCAGGCCGGCCGGATCGAGGGCCGCATCATCTCCGGCGCGGCCGACGGTAGCGTCCGGCACAGCGTTCCGACCCCGCTCGGCGTGGTCGCTGCGTTCACCGCGTGGAACTTCCCCGCGGTCCTCGCCTCCCGCAAGCTCGGTGGCGCTCTGGCCGCTGGTTGCACGGTCGTGCTCAAGGCGGCCGAGAGCGCCCCGGCGACGGCCGCGTTCATCGTGCAGGCGCTGGTCGACGCGGGCCTGCCGGACGGGGTGGTCAACCTCGTCTTCGGTGATCCTCCGGCCGTGGCGCAGCAATTGCTCAGCTCGCCGGTGGTCAAGGCGACGACCTTCACCGGGTCGACCGCCGTGGGCCGCTCCCTGGCCGCCCTGGCCGCGCCGCGCCTGATCCGCTGTGTGTTCGAACTCGGCGGTCACGCACCGGTCATCGTGTGCGAGGACGCTGACGTCGACGCCGTGATCACAACGACGAGTCCGGCGAAGTTCGGTTCGGCCGGCCAGTCCTGTGTGGCGCCCACCCGCTACCTCGTGCACCGCAGTCTGTATGAGGAGTTCACCGAGAAGCTCGCCGCACGGGCCAGTTCGCTCACCCTCGGCCACGGCGCGGACCCGGAGACCACGCTCGGTGCGGTCGCCCACCAGGGCCGCATCGAGGCACTGAAGCAGCTGACGGACGATGCCGTGGCGCGCGGCGCGCGCCTGGTCACCGGCGGCCGCCAGGCCGAGCGTGAAGGCTTCTTCTTCGAGCCGACCGTGCTGGCCGGCGTGCCGGCCGACGCGGACATCATGACCGAGGAGCCCTTCGGGCCGATCGCCGCGGTGAGCGCGTACGACGACTTCGACGAAGCCATCGAGCTGGCGAACGCGACCGACTACGGATTCGCCGCCTACCTGTTCACCGACTCCCTGTACTACCGCAATCAGGCCGTGGAGCGGCTGAAGGCCGGGAACATCGGCATCAACCAGCTCGCCCCCTCCCTCCCGGATGCCCCGCTCGGCGGCATCGACGCCAGCGGCCTGGGCTACGAGGGCGGCGCCGAAGGCATCCTGTCCTTCATGCAGCTGCGCCTGGTCAGCCAGTCCGCCCCCGCCCACGGCCCGTATAGGAAGCAGTAATCATGGCCCTCCCCCTGGAAGGCGTCCGGATCCTGGCGGTCGAGCAGTTCGGCGCCGGCCCCTTCGGCTCGCTCCACCTCGCCGATCTCGGTGCCGAGGTCATCAAGATCGAGGACCCGAACAGCGGTGGTGACGTCGGGCGCCATGTCCCGCCCTACATCACCGACACCGACTCGCTCTACCTCGAGACGTTCAACCGCGGCAAGAAGTCCATCGTGCTCGACCTGGCCACCGACGCCGGCCGGGCGGTCTTCAACGACCTCGTGGGGGGGTTCGCGGCGCGCCGACGCGAGCGGCCGCGAGCGGCTCGGGAGCCCACGATCCGTCCTGGGCCTGGCACCGTGATGTCGCGATCGACCCCACCTTGCTGTTCCGGTTCTCGGCGCTGACCTACAACGCCCACCGCATCCACTACGACCGCACCTACGCGACGGACGTCGAGGGCTACCCGGGACTGGTGGTCCACGGGCCGCTCCAGGCCGTCCTGCTCGCCGAACTCGTCCGCGTGCACCTGCCCGAACGGTGCGTGACCCGCTTCGAGTTCCGTTCGCGCGCCGCCGCGTTCGACGACGGCCCGCTGCTGCTGCGCGGCCGCCACGACGCCGCCACCGCGACACTCACCGCGTACGACCACCACGGCACCCCCACCATGACTGCCACCGCCGCGTTTGAGGAGCTCCACCCGTGAACGCCCCCGCTCAGCCGCACACTGCATCAGCACCTGTTGCCGTCGCCACAGGCGGGCGGACGATCCGTGACGTCATCGCCGCACCCGGCCTCGGTGCCTTCTTCTTCGACGACCAGGCCGCCATCAAGGCCGGCGCGACTCGTGACGGCGCCGCCTACACCGGGACCGCACTGACCGATGGCTACCGCGCGGTCCGTGAACCTTCCGAGTCCGTCTCCGTCATGCTGGTCCTCGACGACGGCTACGTCGCCCATGGTGACTGCGCCAGCGTCCAGTACAGCGGCGTCGGCGGCCGCGAACCGCGCATGCAGGCCCGCGCGATGGTCGAAGCCATCGAGAGTGAACTCGCCCCCGCGCTGCGCGGGCTGGACGTGAGCAGCTTTCGGACGGCAGCCGTACGGGCGGAGCAGTTGATCGCGGAGGTCCCCGGTCTCGGCCGGGCCACGGCCTACGGCCTGTCCCAGGCCCTGCTGGACGCCGCCGCCCATGCGGCCGGGCACCACCTCATGGCCCGCGTCATCCAGGACGAGTGGCAGCTGACCGCGCCGCTCGCCGCTGTACCGGTCTACGGCCAGAGCGGCGAGGACCGCTGCGACAACGTCGACAAGATGATCCTGAAGACGGCCGACGTCATTCCGCACGGCCTGATCAACACCGCCGAACTCGTCGGCCCCGGCGGCCGGGAGTTGGAGACGTACATCTCCTGGATCACCCGCCGGATCGAGGCACTGCGTCCTCGTTCCGACTACGCACCGGCCCTGCACCTGGACGTGTACGGGCTGCTCGGGGCCGCCGCTGAGTCGCTGGAGGACCTCGCCGACATCATCATCAGGCTCGAAGCCGCCGCCGCGCCCTACCCGCTGCGCATCGAGCACCCGCTGGACGCCGGCGGACGCGACGCCCAGATCGACCAACTCGGCGCCCTTCGCAAGCTGTTGGCCGAACGCGGCTCCATGGTGCGACTGATCGCGGACGAATGGGCCAACACCGCGGAGGACATCCACGCCTTCGCCGCCGCCGGCGCCGCCGACATGGTGCAGATCAAGACACCCGACCTGGGGTCCCTGCACCACACCGTCGACGCCATCCTCGACTGCAAGCAGCACGGTGTGGGACCGGTCCTGGGCGGCACCTGCGCCGAGACCGACCGCTCCGCACGAACCTGCGTGCACATCGGCATCGCCACCGGCGTCGTCCAGATGCTCGCCAAGCCCGGCATGGGTTTCGACGAGGGCTACGCCATCGTCCGCAACGAGATGCACCGCGCCCTCCGCCTCGACGCGGCGCTTCCCGCATGAGCGCCGCGAGCGGCGAGGCCACCGGCGGCAGCCCGGCCCGAAGCCACCTGTACGTCCCCGGCGACCGCGCCGATCTCCTCACCAAGGCGTTCACCCGGGGCGCGGACGCCCTGATCGTCGACCTGGAGGACGCGGTCGCGCCGGCGGCGAAGGAGACCGCCCGCGACACCGTCGCCGACTGGCTCACGGACCTAGGAACACCACCAATCCCGGTATGGGTCCGCATCAACGCAGGCGATGAGCGGGCCGCGGACGTCGCAGCCGTCGCCGGCCTGGCCTCGCTGACCGGCCTTTGCGTGGCCAAGACCGACGCGGCATCCGAACTCGCCGCTCTGGACCGCGAGTTGACGCTGCGGAAGTCATCGGCTTGGCTCGCCCCGCTGATCGAGTCCGCGCGCGGCGTGCTGGCCGCCCCCGAGATCGCCGCGGCGCCGCGGGTGGCTCTGCTCCACCTGGGCGAGATCGACCTTGCCGCCGACGTGGCTCTCACCCCCGGGCCCGACGCCCCCGAGCTGCTGTTCGCCCGTTCGCAGGTGGTGTTCGCCAGCCGCGCGGCACGGATCGGGGCACCGGTGGCACCGGTATCCGCCGATCTCGGCGACCCCGCCCGCTACCGTGCCACGACCGCGGCACTGAAGCGGCTGGGCTTCTTCGGCCGGGCCTGCATCCACCCCGGCCAGGTCACAGTCGCCAACGAGGTCTTCACGCCGACCGAGACCGAACTGCGTTGGGCCCACAGCCTCCTGGAACAGTTCGCCGACGCGGCTGCCGGAGTGTTCCGCGACAGCGACGGCAACATGGTCGACGAGGCCGTGGTGCGGCGGGCCCGGCACATTGCCACGCTGGCCGGCCATACGCCGGCGGATGCGGCTCCGCCGGCCCTGTGAGGCCGCTCAGGGCGTCGGCAGACGCATGGACAGCAGCGGGCCGTGCTGCTGGGCCCCGTAGACGTCGCTCTCGCCCACGTTCCCCGAGGGGAGCGGGCGCCGAAGGTTGATCTTCACGGCCTTCGCCGGGTCATAGAAGATCGGCTCACTCACGTCGGCGACGGGAATCCCGTAGAGCCCGGCCACCAGTTCCTGGCTGATGGCGCGCTCGCACTTGACCAGGTCGTACTGGTCCTGGCCTGTGAAGACGATGTCGAGGGTGAGTTCGTAGGGGCCGGAGTTCTTGCTGCGGATCACATCGGCAAGTTCGGTCAGCGGCGCGGTCACGAGGGATCTCCCAGGTAGTCGATGTAGGTGATCGGGAACAGCGCGAGCGGGTCGTCCAGCTCCATGAGGTGGTAAACGCTCCACTCGTAGACCGCGCCGGCGTGGAAGTCGGACGGCGAATAGGGGAAGGCCAGGTTCCCGGCCGTGGACACGCGGCCGGGATAGCCGAAGTGCAGCATGGTGGAACGGGCGAACGCACACAGCGTGTCGGCGAGGTCCTGGTCGGCGGCCACAGCCTCGATCACGATGCCGGCCTCGTGGCCCAGCACCTGGGGCGAGGGCTCTAGAGGACCCATGCAGCCGTCCCGCCCGTAGACGCGGAACAGCAGGTCGTAGTCGTCCGGCGGGATCTCCGGGAAGTTGTCGGTCACTCGGTCCCGCACGCCTGCGGTGATCGTTTCGATTTCCCGGAGGAAGTACGGGTCCCGAGCGCCGGCCACCGACACCGTGCGGTAGCCGCGCAGGCGGGCGCCTTCGAGCTTGACCGCGAAGGGCCGGGCGACGTGCCGGGAACCGGAGACACGGGTCCCGCGCTCGCCCTCCGGCGTGAACACACACTCGCTCAGATCCAGGAAGCCACCGGGGCCCGGCAGCCGGTAGGGATCGCTCTTCTCGTAGAGCGTGTGTGCCGCCACCGAGGTCGGCGTGCACCGGCGGGCGAGCGAGAGGGGCTCCAGGACGAAGTGATCGCGGCGCAGAACGCCCAACATGCAGTCGCTGCCGCTGCCCGGCACAGCGGCGATCGCCGCGCACTCCAGAATCTTGCCCATGTGAAGCGCCAGGCCCTCGTCGAACCCGTGCAGCAGCGGCAGCGCCGCGAAGACCGCCGGATCGTAGGCACGCCCGGCAAGGACGACATCGGCGCCGCCACGCAACGCCTCGACAAAGGGTGCCGTGCCCATCTGGGCCACCAGCTGAGTGCTGGCGCGGACGTCGTTCGCCGTGAGCTGCGGACCATGCGGAACGGCGCTGATGCGGCCCTCTTCGAGGGCCTCCAGCGCCCTATGCCGGTCGACATCAGCCGGGATGACCGCCACCCGCAGCGCCAGACCGGCTTCGGTGACGATGTCGTCCACGATCTCGCGGAGCCAGGCCAGGTGCGGGCCAGCGCCCGCCCCGCCCGCGGAACCGACGACCACAGGTATCCCGAGACGCCTGCCGGCGGTGATCATCCGCTCCAGATCCCGCCTCACCGCCGCCCGGTCGGTGAACGACTCGCCCGCCCCCAGGTAGTACGGCCCGGGGTCGGTGGACCCGGCGTCGGCCGCGATGACGTGCGGCCGACGCGCCAGACCGGCCTCAAACGACTCGTCGGGAAACCCATAGCCCAGGATCGCCGTCGCCGACAGCACACGGATCTCGTCGAGCACGTCCGCCTCGTGCGCCAGACTCACTGCACCCTCCCCAGGTCCACTTCAAATGTCAGGCAACTATCGCCTTCAACGAAACATACCTGCAAACTCATCACACCTCCCTTGTCGAACGACAATTTTGCAACCGATTCACCTTCCAGTCGAGACCCTGACTGAGGGGTGAGGCGAAAGGTGCCCGTCATGACAACCCCAGGCCCATCAGCGCCAGAAGGACGGCGCACCCGTAGCGCCCACTCCGGCCGACGAGGGCTACCAGCGCGGACTCACCGCTCGCCAGATCCAGATGACGGCCATCAGCGGCGCCATCGGCGTCGGCCTCTTCTACGGCTCCGGCGAAGCCATCGCCAAGATCGGCCCCAGCCTGATCGCGTGTTACGCCGCAGCCGGCGTCGTCGTCTTCTTCATCATGCGGGCCCTGGGCGAGCTCCTCACCTACCTCTCCACCTAGGGAAGCTTCGCGGACTACGCACGCGAGTTCTTCGGCCCGTTCGCCAGCTACGTCACGGGCTGGTCCTACTGGGTCTTCTGGGTGACCGCAGGCATGGCCGAACTCACCGCGGCGGGCCACTACATCGCCTACTGGTGGCCCGCCGTGCCGGTATGGGCCACCGCCGCCGCGGCACTCATCGTCCTCGTCGTCACGAACCTCGTCTCGGTCAAGCTCTTCGGCGAGCTCGAGTTCTGGTTCTCCACCATCAAAGTCATGGCGATCATCGCGCTGATCGTCATCGGCATCGGTGTGCTCACCTTCGGCTTCACCGATGTCGGCAACACAGCCTCGGTCACTCACCTGTGGGCCGACGGCGGATTCGCCCCTCACGGTGTCTGGCACCAGCGGCCGCATGCTGAGGGGGCTGGCCGCCAACGGGGAGGCTCCGGCCGTCATGACGAAACTCAACGCACGCAAACTGCCGCTGCCCGCCCTCATGCTCTCCGGCCTGGTCATGGGCCTCGGCGTGGTCGTCAACATCGTCTCCCCGGACAAGGCGTTCGCTTACATCACCGCCGTCGGCACCTGCGCCGGCCTGTGGACCTGGCTCGTGATCCTCGCCGCCCACCTCCGCTACCGCGCCGAAGTGCGCCGCGGGAACCTGCCCGCCAACGACTTCCGGATGCCCGGCGCCCCACTGACCAACTGGTTCGCGATAGCCGCTCTGCTCTTCGTCCTCGTGCTGATCGCGAACAACGCCGACACCCGCATAGCGCTCTACGTATGGGCCGTCTGGTTCGCACTCCTCTGCGTCGGATACCGGTTCACCCGACACACCACCGGTGACCCAACCAGGACCTGAGCTGCCGATCTCCGGGGGCGCGGTGCCCCTGTCACCGCCCTGACGCCAGCCGCGCCCCCGGTACCTTCCAACCCACCCGACACACGGAGACCGGGTCCGAGCGCGCCGCCCCGAGGACACCCGGGAAGACCGTCTCAGATCAGGACGGTCACACCTACGCCTTCCGCTACGTCTGGCTGACCGGCCGTGCCGTGGTTCGCGTCCGCACCGGGATCGACCGGGACACCCGCTTCAATGCGAATGCGGACGGGCGCATGTACGCACCGGCGTCGCGGCGGGAGAGTTCCCGATGGCCGCGAGCATGTTGGTCAGCGTTCCGATGCAGGAGGTCACGTGGGGCAGGGCCTACGCCGACCCGGAGAAGGACGGCGCCTCCACCTGGTCCCCTATCGGCCCCGCGTATCTGCCGAATGCACCGCCGTCAGCAACCCCGGCGTACTGCCGATGGCGCCCGATGCGCCTGGAGAGACCCTGATCGTCTCCGGTGTCGTGCGATCTACCTCGGGTGAGCCACTGGCCGGGGCAGTGGTAGACCTGTGGCAGACCGACACTGAGGGCCTCTACTCGGGTATCACCGCGGGGCAGGTGGGACCCCTTCCGATCGTCAACCCCCATCTGTCGAAGTACCACCTGCGAGGCAAGATCGTCACCGATGCCGAGGGCCGCTACGAGTGCCGGACCGTCGTTCCGGGCCTGGAGTCGCTGACGGTACCGGGCGCCGTGTTCGACGAGTTGCTGCACAAGCTCGGGAAGGCCAACTCTCGCGCCCGGCACATCCACGCGAACGTCACGCACTAGGGCCACCACATGCTGACGCACCAGATCCACTTCGAGGGTGACCCGCTGATCGACCTGCTCACGGAAGGACCGATCTCCAGGGGGTGGCCCGGCCTGCCGAGCGGACGCTGCGCTTTCTGCCCGGAAGCGTGCCGGGCACGGCCGACGTGCGCTTCGCGGACGGACGGCCCTTCCACGATCTGGACCTGCGCTCCGGGCGGCACCTGGCCGGGCATCCGTGCGCGGCGGATCTCTACCGGGGCGAGTTCACCGTCCGGGACGCCGGGCACTGGCGCACGGTGTGGCGCGTGGGCGGCCCCGCGAAGGACCTGCTGCTGACGACGGACTACACGCGCGAGGACTGAACTCCCTGTTCCCCGCGGCCGGTTCCGCTGCCCGAGCGTCAGGGCAGCGCCTCCGCGCAGGCCGTCCGCAGGCGGCGCACGCCCTCGGCGATCTCCGCCGTGCCACCGACCGCGGCGAAGCTCAACCGCACGTGGACGGCCGGGGGTTCGGCGCTGAAGTACGGGCGGCCGGGGGTGAGCGCGACACCCGTGCGCAGGGCGGCGGCGGTCAGGGCGGACTCGTCCGTTCCGTCGGGCAGGCGCGGCCACAGGTGGTAGCCGCCGGACGGGACGTGCGGCAGGGCGAGTTCGGGAAGGTGCTCCCGCAGCGCGGTGGTCAGCGCGTCCCGACGGCTCTTCAACTCGGCGGCGAGCGCGCGCAGATGGCGCGGCCAGGCGGGTGAGCCGACCAGTTCGAGGGCGGCCTCCTGCAACGGCCGCGGCACGAAGAACGTGTCCACGACCTGGATGGCGCGCAGCCGCTCCAGCACCGGGCCGCGCGCGACCAGCGCGCTCACCCGGAAGCTGGGCGAGGTGGCCTTGGTCAGCGAGCCGACGTGCACCACGACCCCGTCCGGGTCACCGGCGACGAGCGGGGGCGGCAGGGTTCCCGCGTCCTCGTGCGCGAGCCGCCGTACGAAGTCGTCCTCGACGACGAAGGCGCCGGCCTCGCGGGCCGTCCGCAGCACCCGCGCGCGCCGGTCGGGGGCGAGGACGGCGCCGGTGGGGTTCTGGAACAGGGGCTGGCAGACGAACACGCGGGCGCCGGTGGCCCGGAACGCGTCGGCGAGCAGTTCCGGCCTCACCCCGTCCGCGTCGACGGGCACGGGTACGGGCCGCAGCCCGGAGGATCGGGCGATGGCCAGCATGCCGGGATAGGTGGGCGACTCGACCAGCACCGGAGCGCCGGGCGGGGCCAGGGCACGCAGGGCGGTGGTCAGCGCGGACTGACCGCCCGCGGCGATCAGGACCTCGGCGGCGGTGACGGTCCCGCCCGGTCCGCCGATGTCCCGCGCGAACCACTCGCGCAGTTCCGGCAGCCCCTCCAGCGGCGGCCGCCCCCACGCGCCGGGGCGGCGTCCGGCCCGGGACAGCGCGGCGGCCATGGCACGCTCGGGCTGCAACGAGGGGTGCAGGTAGCCCCCGTTGAACTCGATCACGCCCGGCGGCGGGGCGGCCAGCGAGATCGTGACGCCGGAGGCGTCCACCGTGCGCGGTACGAGGTCGGCGGCGCCGTCCGCGCTGAGCGCGACCTCCTGCCAGGAGGTGTCGCCGGCAGGAGCGGCCGTCGCGCGCGCCGGGGCGCGGAAGGCGCCGGCGCCGGGACGGGTGACCACCAGGCCCTCGGCCGCCAGCTGCGACAGGGCCCGCGAGACGGTCACCGGACTGACCCGGTACCGCTCGACGAGGACCCGGCTCGACGGGAGCTTTCCGCCAGGTGAGTAGCGGTTCAGCTCTCTCCGCAGGCATTCTGCGAGTTCGGCGACGCTGCTACGCTGTTGCATGAGAGCACAGAGTAGCGCTACCGCACCGACACCGATAGCGGTGGACGCCCCGGCCCGCCCACGCGCAGGCATCCTTCAGGCGGCCCTCGGCGTGGTCGCCTTCTCCTTGACCTTCCCGGCCACCGCCTGGGGCCTGGAGGGCTTCGGACCCTGGTCCCTGGTGGCCGTGCGCAGTGTGCTCGCCGCCGTCCTCGCGGGCGGCTGCCTGCTGGCGCTGCGCGTACCGCCGCCCGCACGCCGGCACTGGCCCGGCCTCGCGGTCGTGGCCGCCGGAGTGGTCCTCGGCTTCCCGCTGCTCACCACGCTCGCCCTGGAGACCTCCACCACCGCGCACGCCGCCGTCGTCGTGGGCCTGCTGCCGCTCACCACGGCGCTGCTCTCCGCGCTGCGCTTCGGCATCCGTCCCTCGCGCACGTTCTGGACGGCGGCGCTGGCGGGCGCGGCGGCCGTGGTGGCCTTCACCGTGCAGCAGAGCGGCGGTGCGCTGACCACCGCCGACGCCTACCTGTTCGGCGCCCTGCTCGTGTGCGCCGCCGGCTACACCGAGGGCGGCCGGCTGGCCCGCGTGATGCCGGGCTGGCAGGTCATCGGCTGGGCGCTGGTGGTGTGCCTGCCGCTCACCGCGCCCACGGCCGCGCTCGCGCTGACGCACGAGCCCGTGCACCTGGGCGTCCACAGCGTGACCGGACTGCTCTGGGTCGCGGCGGGCTCGCAGTTCCTCGGGCTGGTCGTCTGGTACCGGGGCATGGCCACCGTCGGCATCCCCAAGGCGAGCCAGTTGCAGTTGGCCCAACCCCTGCTCACACTGGTGTGGTCGGTGCTGCTGCTCGGCGAGCACCTCACTGCGGCCGCCCCCGTGACGGCCGTAGCCGTGCTCGTCTGCATCGCCGTCACCCAGCGGGCGCGCGGCTGACCGGCGCTCACACCGGTGCCGACCGCACACCGGCCCGGCGCTCACCGGTTCCAGTCGCGCTCCGCACCGTAGACTCGGAAGTCGAGGACCGCTGCTCCCGCACATGGTGAGGAGGCCCCGCAGATGCGCGCAACCGTGGGCGACCAGCTCGTCCAACACGGCAGGGTGGTCGGTCAGCACGACCAGATCAGCGAAATCGTCGAGGTCATGGGCACGGAGGGCAACCCGCCGTACCGCGTCCGCTTCCCGGACGGGCACGAGGCCGTCATGTCACCGGGCCCCGACTGCCAGGTCCGCCACAAGAAGGAGCACGAACACCACTGAGTCAGCGCGGGGGTCTCGCCGGCCGGCGGTAGTGGTCGGCGACGACCCGCGCCATGGCTCCCGACGGGTCGGCCGCCACCTCCTTCGCGGCGAAGAAGACGTGCCCGCGTACTTCCGGGTGCGCGGCCGCGAGGGTGAGGTGGCGGGACAGTTCGTCGGGGTCCTGCCAGGCCGCGCCCTGCGCGGGGTCGCCGGCCTTGTAGAGCGCCTCCCCCACGTACAGCCGCGTACGGCTGCCCCGTGCCACCTCGGCCCACCAGGGCAGCAGGGCGGCGTAGTCGGCGGTGGCGAAGCCGACGGCCCAGTACAGCTGCGGGACGACGTAGTCGATCCAGCCCTCCATGACCCACTTGCGCGTGTCCGCGTACAGGTTGTCGTACGTCTGCACGCCGGCACGGGTTTCCGAGCCGCGCGGGTCGGTCGAGGCATTGCGCCACACCCCGAAGGGGCTGATCCCGAACCGGGTGCCGGGGCGGGTGACGGCGATGGCCGCGGCCATCTCGCGGATCAGCCGGTCGATGTTGTCGCGCCGCCAGTCGGCCCGGCCGGCGAAGGCGCCGCCGTACCGGTGGTGGGCGGTGGCGTCGTCGAGGGTCTGGCCGGCGACCGGATAGGGGTAGAAGTAGTCGTCGAAGTGGACGCCGTCCACCGGGTACCGGGACACCGCGTCGAGCATCGCCCGCAGCACGAAGGACCGGACCTCGGGCAGGCCGGGGTTGTAGTAGAGGCACCCGCCGTACCGCACCACCCAGTCGGGGTGCCTGCGGGCCGGATGGGAGGCAGCCAGCAGGGCCGGGTCCTCGTGCAGGGCGACCCGGTAGGGGTTGAACCAGGCGTGCAGCCGCAGTCCGCGGGCGTGCGCCTCCGCCACGGCCGTGCCCAGAGGATCCCAGCCGGGGTCCCTGCCCTGCGTGCCGGTGAGGTACTGCGACCACGGCTCGTGGGGCGAGGGCCACAGCGCGTCGGCCGACGGGCGCACCTGGAGGAACACCGTGTTGAGCCGGCGGCGCACCGCCACGTCGAGCAGGGCGGTCAGCTCGCCGCGCTGCCGGGCCGCGCTCAGCCCCGGGTGTGAGGGCCAGTCGCGGTTGCGCACGGTCGCCAGCCACATGCCGCGCATCTCGGTGACCACGGCGCGGCCCCACCGGTCCGTGCCGGTGCCACCCGTCGCGGTGGCCGCGTCGCCGGTCATCGTCAGGGTCGACAGCGCCGCCACGGTGAACGACCGTCGTGTCACCCGTGCCGCTCGGGCCATCCGGGCACTCCCAGTACGCCGTGGATCCGCACGGTCACGGATCGTTCTCCTGCTCAGGATGCCCGACCCGGGCAACCGATCACGGCCACTACGGGGGTAACGTGCACGATCGGAGCAGGCACCGCACAACGGGCCGCCTGCCACAGCCGTAGGAACTGCGAAAGGGACGATGTGACCGGCATTTCGGGAGACATTGCACGCGTCGGAGTGGTGGGCTGCGGCCAGATGGGTGCGGGCATCGCCGAGGTGTGCGCCCGGGCCGGCCTGGAGGTGAAGGTCGCCGAGACCACCGGCGAGGCCCTGGAGATAGGCCGTACCCGGCTGTTCAACTCCCTGGCCAAGGCGGCCGAGCGCGGCAAGATCAGCGAGGCGGAGCGGGACGCGACGCAGGCCCGGCTGAGCTTCACCACCGACCTCGGCGAGTTCTCCGACCGCGACCTGGTGATCGAGGCCGTGGTGGAGAACGAGCAGGTCAAGACCGAGATCTTCCAGGTCCTGGACCAGGTGGTGACCCGACCGGACGCGATCCTGGCCTCCAACACCTCCTCCATCCCGCTGGTGAGGCTGGCGGTCGCCACCGCGCGGCCCGACCAGGTGATCGGCATCCACTTCTTCAACCCCGCCCCGGTGCAGCAGCTGGTCGAGCTGATCCCGGCGCTCACCACCTCCGAGGGCACGCTGAGCCGGGCGCAGCTGTTCACCGAGAAGGTGCTCGGCAAGCACGCGATCCGCGCCCAGGACCGCTCGGGCTTCGTGGTGAACGCGCTGCTGATCCCCTACCTGCTCTCGGCGATCCGGATGTTCGAGTCGGGCATCGCCAGCCGCGAGGACATCGACAACGGCATGGAGCTGGGCTGCGCCCACCCGATGGGCCCGCTGAAGCTGTCCGACCTGATCGGTCTGGACACGGTGGCCTCGGTCGCCCACTCCATGTACGAGGAGTACAAGGAGCCGCTGTACGCCGCTCCCCCGCTGCTCCAGCGCATGGTGGACGCCGGCCGGCTCGGCCGGAAGTCCGGCTCCGGCTTCTACACCTACGGCTGACCACGAAGAGCGACGGTCAGCGGGCCCGGCACCGAGGTGGTGCCGGGCCCGTGTCGTTCACCACCCTGGTGGGCCCTGCCCAGCCGGGACGGAACCTGCCCGGTTGCCCGTCAGGGCAGGGTGTCCTGGCCCAGCCTGAGGTGGTGCAGGAGCAGTAACGCGGCCGCCATGGTGGCCGCCGGGACCTCGCCGCGGGCGACCAGGTCGGGAACGATCTTGAGGGGCACCCATTCCCGGCGGTCGGACTCGAAGTCGTCCGCCGGGTGTCCGACGTACTCGCCCTCGTCCGACCAGTAGATGTGGTGCCGGGCGTCGGTCAGTCCGTTGGACGGCTCCACGCTCATGAGGTGGCGCAGGGGTCCCGGCCGCCAGCCGGTCTCCTCCTCCAGTTCCCTGGCGGCGGCGGCCGCGACGTCCTCGCCGTCCTCCACGACGCCCGCCGCGAGCTCCCAGCCCCAGCTGTCGGTGATGAAGCGGTGGCGCCACAGGAGGAGGACCTCACCCGCCTCGTTCACCACCGTGGCCACGGCGACGGGCCGCAGCCGTATCAGGAAGTGGTCGAGGTGCCGGCCGTCCGGCAGCTCGACATCCGCGAGGTTGACGGTGAACCAGCGGTTTGCGTACACAGTTTGTTCGTTCTGTTTCGTCCACTGCACGGTTCTGCCACCTTCCGTCGGGTCAGTGGCAATATCGCAGCCGGAACGGTCCCGCAGCAGGCGCACGGCGAGCCGCCGGGAGCACCGCGCCGCCGTCACAGCGGTACGCGCAGGGCCCCGTCGATCAGTTCGGCCGCCTCGGCCGTGCCGGCGCCGCCGCTGCGCACCAAGTGCTCGCGCACCGCGCGCAGTCTGTCCCGCAGCCGCTGCGACTCCATCCCACGGGCCTGTTCGGCCATCCGCACGGCCGTGGCCACCGCCTTGTCGGCGTTGCCCCGGCGCAGTTGGATCGTGCTGAGCATGGCCAGCCGGTGCACCCTGCCCCGGTCGTGCGCGGGGTTGTCCACCGCGGCCGCGGCGTGCTCCTCGGCGGCGGCCAGTTCGCCGAGGCTGAGCAGGGCCTCCGCCACCTGCACGTTGACCAGGCCCGGTTGGACGTAGCCCGTCTCGTCGGGTTCGTACCCGCGCCGGATGCGTTCTGCCGCGGACTCGGCGCGCCCGATGCAGCCCAGGGCGCTCGTGCCGTCGCCGAGGTGGGCGTAGGCCTTGGCCTGCATCGCGTACAGGTCGGAGGCGAGCGCGGGGGTGATGTGCTGGCCGGCGGCGCGCAGGGCGGCCTCGGCGAAGGCGACGGCCTGGCGGTACTCCCGCATGAACAGCGACTGGTTGACCAGCAGCGCGATCACATACGCGCCAAGTCCCCGGTCCCCGCTGGCCTTGGCCAGCCTGAGCGCCTGGTGGAAGTAGCGCTGGGCCAGGCCGTGCGCGTCGGAGTCGTAGGCGCAGATGCCCACGACCGCCACCAAGGCGCCGGTGGCGCGGTGCAGTTGGCGGCCGGTGGCGTCGGTGTAGCTGCCCCGCAGCAGCGGGGCGGCCTCGGCGTTCAAGAAGCCCACGACACGGCCGCGGGTCGCGACGCCGCCGGCCTTGCGGTACATCTGCTCGTAGTGCGTGCGGGCGGCGCGGAGCATCTCGATGTCCAACGAGGTGACCCGGTGCCGGCCACCGCGGGAGACGTCCACGTCCTCGGGCGGGTTCTCCCACTCCCACACGGGCATGACGGCGGGCGTGCCGGTCACGGCGGGGGCTCCGAGGAGGTGCGGGCGCTGCTGCTCGTCGGATCGCCACAGGGCGGTGGCGCGTTCGACGAACCCGGACAGCGAGGTGCCGTGCGGCGCGGAGGGCTCGCCGGGCACGCCGAGGCCGATGTCGTCGAGCGTGACCGGCCGGTGCAGCCGGCCCGCCAGCACCTCGCAGATCAGGTCGGGCACCTGGCCGCGCGGCCGCTGGCCCTTCAGCCACCGGGCCACGGCGGTGTGTTCGTACCGGAGCGCGAGTCCGCGGGCCCGCCCCTCCTGGTTGACGTGCGCTGCCAGGCCCGCGTGCGAGATCCCGGCCTCGTCCAGGATCGCGTCGAGCAGTGTGTTGGGCTGCATGGGTGCCCCCCGGTGGCTGGGTGGCGACAGCGTAGTGCGTTCGCCTTCACACGGGGTGTGAACGGAGCACGCGCATCCGCGCTGTACGCGCGCTGTCGCGGAGCGTCCCCACCCGGTTGACTGAACCGCCTCCTCCAAGAGGCCGTCCGGGCCGCCGGCTCCCCCTCAACACACCACGGCGGCCCGGCACGGCAACGCTCCGCAAGGTGGCTGGCCCTGTCGACCCGGGCGGACTCGAGAAGGGGCGCGGGGAACTGCGCGACCGGCCACCGGCCACCCGCAGCCGACAACGGACCCGCTCCACCGATGGGCCCACCTTGTCGACCGAGGCCGGCTCAAAAAGGGGCGCGGGGAACTACGCGACCGGCCACCGACTGCCCGCAGACGGCAACGGACTCGCAGTCCCCCGCACTTCACCGGCTAGCTGCGCAGCTCCGCCCCCGTGCGCTCAGCGGCCAGCGCCACCGCCGCGTCGCGGGCGGCGGACGCCTCGTCCACGGTCAGCGTGCGGTCCGGCGCGCGGAAGCGCAGCGCGTAGGCGAGGGACTTGCGGCCCTCGCCGAGCTGCTCGGCGTTCTCGTAGAGGTCGAACAGCCGGATGGACTCCAGGAGTTCACCGGCGCCCTCGCGCAGCGCGGCCTCGACGTCGGCGGCCGGGACCGGCTTGTCGACGACGAGGGCGACGTCCTGCGTGGCGACCGGGAACGTGGAGATGCCCGGCGCCTGCGGGGTGTCGTCGCCGACCTGCTCCAGCACGTCCAGGTTCAGCTCCATCGCGCAGGTGCGCTCGGGCAGGCCCAGTGCCTTGACCACGCGCGGGTGCAGTTCGCCCGCGTGGCCCACGACCCGCTCGGTGCCGTCCACGGCGACCGCGAACTCGGCGCAGCGGCCCGGGTGCCACGGTCCGTACTGGCCCTTGCGGACGATCAGTTCGGCCCCGGTCTCGCGGGCCGCGGTCCGCGCGGCCTCGACCGCGTCGGCCCAGTCGGCCGGGCGGCCCTTGCCCCACCAGCCGGTCTGCTCACGGGCGCCCGCGAGGACCACGGCCACATGGCGCGGCTGCTCGGGCAGCGCCGCGTTCAGCTCCGCGATCTCCTCGTCGGTGGGACGCCGGTCGACGGGCGGCTGGGCCGCGACCCGCTGCTCCTCGCGCGGGTGGAAGACCAGGCCGGTCTCGAACAGGGCGAGATCGTGGCTGCCGCGGCCGTCGTTGCGGCGCAGCGCGCCGAGCAGGCCCGGCAGCAGCGTGGTGCGCAGCACGGGCTCCTCGTCGCTGAGCGGGTTGACCAGCCGGACCACGCGGCGCGCGGGGTCGCCGGGCTCCAGGCCGAGCTGGTCGAAGACCTGCTCGCCGACGAACGGGTAGGTCGGCGCCTCGACGTAGCCCGCGCCGGCCAGCGCGCGGCCGACCCGGCGGTGCAACCGCTGGCGGTGGGTGAGGCCGCGGCCGGAGGGGAGCCTGGGCAGCGTGGAGGGCAGGTTCTCGTAGCCCTCCAGGCGGATGACCTCTTCGGCCAGGTCGTTGGGGTCCGTCAGGTCGGGCCGCCAGGACGGGACGGTGACCGTCAGGTCGTCCTGTCCTTCCACCTGGCAGCCGATCTGCTGGAGCCGGCGGACGACGGCCTCACGGCCGTAGACGACGCCCGCGACCTTGTCCGGGTGGTCGGCCGGCACAGTGATCGTGCGCGGAGCCGCGGGCGCGGCGACCTCGGTGACCCCGGCGTCGGCCGTGCCGCCCGCGAGCAGGACCAGCAGGTCCACCGTGCGCTGGGCCGCGGCGGAGGCTGCCTGCGGGTCGACGCCCCGCTCGAAGCGGCGGGAGGCCTCCGAGGACAGCTTGTGGCGACGGGCGGTGCGCGCGATGGAGACCTGGTCGAAGTGGGCGGCCTCGATGACGACCTCGGTGGTCGCGTTCTCCGTGTCCTCGTGGTCGGCGATCTCGGTGTTGGCACCGCCCATGACGCCGGCGAGGCCGATGGGGCCACGCTCGTCGGTGATGACCAGGTCCTCGGCGTGCAGCGTGCGCTTGACGCCGTCGAGGGTGGTGAACTTCTCGCCCTCCTCGGCCCGGCGCACGCCGATCGTGCCCTGGACCAGCTTGCGGTCGTAGGCGTGCAGCGGCTGGCCGAGCTCCAGCATCACGTAGTTGGTGATGTCGACGGCGAGCGAGATCGGGCGCATCCCGGCCTTCTGGAGGCGGCGCTGGAGCCAGATCGGGGAGCGCGCCTCGGGGTCGAGGCCGGAGACGGTGCGCGCGGTGAAGCGGTCGCAGCCGTACGGCTCGTCGATCCGCACGGCGTAGCCGAACGCGTTCGGCGCCGGTACGTCGAGCAGGGCGGGGTCGCGCAGCGGCAGGCCGTAGGCGATGGCGGTCTCGCGGGCGACGCCGCGCAGGGACAGGCAGTCGCCGCGGTTGGCGGTGACGGCGATGTCGAGGACCTCGTCGACCAGCTCCAGCAGCTCGATGGCGTCCTTGCCGACCTCGGTCTCGGGCGGCAGCACGATGATGCCCTGGCTGCCGTCGTCGCCCATGCCCAGCTCGTCGCTGGAGCAGATCATGCCGTGGGAGGTCTTGCCGTAGGTCTTGCGGGCGCTGATCGCGAAGCCGCCGGGCAGCACGGCGCCCGGGAGGACCACGACGACCTTGTCGCCGACGGCGAAGTTACGGGCGCCGCAGACGATCTCCTGCGGCTCGCCGGTGCCGTTGGCCTGGCCGACGTCGACGGTGCAGAAGCGGATCGGCTTCTTGAAGCCCTCCAGCTCCTCGATGGTCAGCACCCGGCCGACGGCGAGCGGCCCCTTGAGGTCGGCGCCGAGCTGTTCGACGGTCTCGACCTCGAGGCCGGCCGAAATGAGCTTGGCCTGGACGTCGCGCCCGGTCTCCGTCGCCGGCAGGTCGACGTACTCCCGCAGCCAAGAAAGCGGGATCCGCATCAGATCTCCATCCCGAACGGCCGGGTGAACCGGACGTCACCCTCGACCATGTCTCGCATGTCTTCGACGTTGTGGCGGAACATCAGCATCCGCTCGATGCCGAACCCGAAGGCGAAGCCGCTGTACTTCTCCGGGTCGACGCCGCAGGCGGTGAGCACCCGCGGGTTGACCATGCCGCAGCCGCCGAGTTCGATCCAGCCCTCGGAGGAGCAGGTGCGGCAGGGCCGGTCGGGGTTGCCGACGGACTCGCCGCGGCAGACGTAGCACACCATGTCCATCTCGGCGGACGGCTCGGTGAAGGGGAAGAAGTTCGGCCGCAGCCGGGTCTTCATGCCCTCGCCGAACAGGGACTGCACCATGTGGTCCAGGGTGCCCTTGAGGTCGGCCATGGTCAGGCCCTCGTCCACGGCGAGCAGCTCGACCTGGTTGAAGACGGGCGTGTGGGTGGCGTCCAGCTCGTCGGTGCGGTAGACGCGGCCGGGGCAGATCACGTAGACCGGCAGCTCGCGTTCGAGCAGGGAGCGGATCTGCACCGGCGAGGTGTGGGTGCGCAGGACGACACCGGACTCGCTGCCGCCTTCGGGGCCCTGCACGAAGAAGGTGTCGGCCTCGCCGCGGGCCGGGTGGTCCGGGCCGATGTTCAGGGCGTCGAAGTTGAACCACTCGGCCTCGGCCTGCGGGCCCTCGGCGACCTCGTAGCCCATGGCCACGAAGACGTCCTCGATGCGCTCCGAGAGCGTGGTCAGCGGGTGGCGGGCGCCGGCCGGCACGCGATCGTACGGCAGCGTGACGTCGACGTCCTCCTCCACCAGCACACGGGCGTCCCGCTCGGCCTCCAGTTCAACCTGGCGGGCGGCGAGCGCCTTGTTGACAGCGCCGCGGGCCATGCCGACGCGCTTGCCGGCGTCGGCCTTGGCGTGCGGGGGCAGGGCGCCGATCTCGCGGTTGGCGAGGGAGAGTGGGGAGGCGGGGCCGGTGTGGGCGACCTTGGCCTCGTGGAGCGCGTCGAGGGAGTCCGCGGCAGCGAAGGCGGCGAGCGCCTCGTCCCGCATGCGCTCGATCTCTTCCGGTTTCAACGCCTCGACCTCGACAGGGTCGTACGACTTATTGGGTGCCGACATCTCTTCCCGTGCTTCCGATTGGCTGGCTGGAGGTCCCCGTCACCGACTCGCACCGCCACGCGGACAGATCGTCACGGCTTTCGGGACACAAAGGTGCCAAAGGCCGAGTCTAACGGGGGCTGGGGAAAGCGAATGCGCCCGTGGGTCCTCGGCCGGTGCTCAGAGCAGGTACGCCGGGGTGCCCACGGGCAGGGTGAATCGGATCTCCGCGCCGCCCCCTCGGGCGCGGCCGACCGTGATGGTGCCGCCATGGGCCTCGACGATGCCCTTGACGATGTAGAGCCCGAGACCGGTGCCGCCGCGCTTGCTGCCCCGCCAGAAGCGGGTGAAGACACGGTTCATGGACTCCTCCGGAATGCCGGGCCCCTCGTCGCTCACCGTGACCGACGTGGCGGTGTTCTCGATGGTCCCGGCGGCTTCCCCTTCCCGTGGGGACGGCGCCGGCGTGACATCGATGGTGACGGATCCCTCGCCGTGCCGCACGGCATTTTCCACGAGGTTGCTCAGCACCTGGTCGATCTTGTCGGGGTCGGCCCACAGCGCGGGCAGCGGCTTCTCGACGCGCACCAGGAACCGGTCGGCGGGCTGGCCGGCGGCGACGTACGCCTGGACGTGCCGCCCGACCGCGGCACCCATGTCGACGGGCTGGCGGCGCACCTCCAGGCGGCCGGAGTCGATGCGGGATATGTCGAGCAGCTCGGCGATGAGCCGGGTGACGCGGTCGGCGTCGGCGTCGACGGTCTCCAGCATCAGCCGCTTCTGGTCGTCGGTGAACCTCTCCCACTTGGCGAGCAGGGTCGCCGTGAAGCCCTTGACGGAGGTCAGCGGCGAGCGCAGCTCGTGTGCGACGGTGGCGATCAGCTCGGCGTGGCTGCGCTCCGTGCGACGGCGTGCCTCGGTGTCGCGGAGGGAGACGACGACGCGGCGGACCGGGCCGGTGGGGTGGGCGCGGACGTACTTCGCGGAGACGAGGACCTCCCGGCCGCCGTGCAGCAGGAGGTTGCGCTCGGGCTGGCTCACCCGGATGGCCAGGCCGCCGTAGGGGTCGGTCAGCTGCCACCAGCGGCGCCCCTCCAGGTCCTCCAGCGGCAGGGCCTTCTCCAGGGGCTGTCCCAGGGCCTGGTCGGCGGGTACGGCGCTGATCCGGGCGGCGGCGGCGTTGAAGCAGATGATCCGCCCGTGCTCGTCGGCGACCACCAGGCCGTCGGGCAGGTCGTCGGGGTCGATGCCGAGGCCGGCGGGATCGTCCTGCCGGGGCGCGGGTGGTCGTCGCGCGTCCCGCGCTCCGGGCGCGCGACCGGTGCCGACAGTCATCCCCTCACCCCACCTCTCAGCCGGTGCAGCAGGCCCCCGGGCTGGTCACCCTACTGGTTGCGGGTGGCGGAGCGGCATCCTCCGGAGCCGCGCTGCGCACGGGCCGACGCGTACAGACATACGGCGGCGGCGGTCGCGAGGTTCAGGCTCTCGGCCTTTCCGTGGATGGGAACCCGTACGACGGCGTCGGCGAGGGCGCGGGTCTCCTCCGGCAGGCCCCAGGCCTCGTTGCCGAACACCCACGCGGTGGGGCCGCCCATGGTGCCGTGGTCCAGTTCGTCGTCCAGATCGCGCTCGCCCGCGCCGTCGGCGGCGAGGATGCGCACTCCGGCGTCCCTGAGCGCGGCGACCGCCCGCTCGACGGGGACGCCGACGGCCACGGGCAGGTGGAACAGGGAGCCGACGGAGGCCCGGACGGCCTTGGGGTTGTAGAGGTCGACGGAGGCGTCCGTGAGGACGACCGCTTCGGCTCCGGCGGCGTCGGCGCAGCGCAGGACCGTGCCCGCGTTGCCGGGGTCGCGCACATGGGCGAGGACCGCGACGAGCTTCGGGCGGGCCGCGACGATGTCCTCGAAGGGGGTGTCGAGGAACCGGCAGACGCCGACGAGCCCCTGCGGGGTGACGGTGGTGGAGATGTCGGCGATGACGTCGTCGGCGGCGAGGTGGATCCGGGCCCCCGCGGCGCGGGCCTCCCCCACGATGTCGGCGTACCGATCGGCGGCCTCGACCGTGGCGAACAGCTCGACGAGGGTGGCCGTGTCGCCGGCCCGGTGCGCCGCCGCCTCCCGCACGGCCTGCGGCCCCTCCGCGAGGAACAGCCGCTCCTTGCCCCGGAAGTTCCGCTTGGCCAGCCGCCGCGCTGCCGAGACGCGGGGCGAGCGGGGGGAGAGCAGGTCAGGGGTGGCGGGGGACATGGAGAGCTTCACCTTCGGTAGGAACGTTCCGCCGCGACGGCGATCAGCCGGCGGTCCCGGGCGGTGCCGGACGCGCCTCGGGCACCGCACGGCGCACATACGACGGACCCGCAGGCAGAGCCCACGGGTCCGTATGGATCGCACCGGCCGGGCCGGCGTCGCGTCACGCAGCCTTGGGCGCGTTGACGTCGCTCGGCAGGGCCTTCTGCGCGACCTCGACGAGCGCGGCGAACGCGCCGGCGTCGTTGACGGCCAGCTCGGCCAGGATCTTGCGGTCGACCTCGACGTTCGCGGCCTTCAGACCCTGGATGAAGCGGTTGTACGTGATGCCGTTGGCGCGGGCAGCGGCGTTGATGCGCTGGATCCACAGCTGGCGGAAGTCACCCTTGCGCTTCTTGCGGTCGTTGTAGTTGTAGACCAGCGAGTGGGTGACCTGCTCCTTGGCCTTGCGGTACAGGCGCGAGCGCTGACCGCGGTAGCCGGAGGCCTGCTCGAGGATCGCCCGGCGCTTCTTGTGGGCGTTGACTGCCCGCTTGACGCGTGCCACTTGATTGACTCCTTGTAGCGGGGCCGTGGTTGTCCTCACACGGCCCGGAAACGATTGGGTCCCGGTCCTGACGTACGGCGCGCGGAGATCGCAGGGCGATCACGCGCCGCCGCGTCACTTGCCGAGAAGCTTCTTGATCTTCTTGGCGTCGCCCGGGGCCATCTCGGCGTTGCCGGTGAGACGACGCGTCAGACGGGACGACTTGTGCTCGAGCAGGTGGCGCTTGCCGGCGCGCTCACGGAGCACCTTGCCGGAGCCGGTGACCTTGAAGCGCTTGCTGGCACCGCTGTGCGACTTGTTCTTCGGCATAGCGCCGTTCTCTCCTCGTCGGTGGCGCTCCGGTGCCCGGTCGCGAGAACCGGGCACGGTGGAGCGTCGCTCTTGTGTCGGATACATCCTGGGACGGGGGTCCCGGGAGTCACGCCTCGGCGGAAGCCTCGGCCGGGGCCTCGGTGATCTCGGCCTCAGCGGCGTTCTGCGAGCGGCCCGGGTGGGCCTTCGCCTCGGCCTTGCGGGCCTCCTGCGCCTGGCGGGCCTCGGCCATCGCCTCGGTCTTCTTCTTGTGCGGACCGAGAACCATGATCATGTTGCGGCCGTCCTGCTTCGGGTTCGACTCCACGAAGCCGAGGTCCTGGACGTCCTCCGCGAGCCGCTGCAGCAGCCGGTAGCCCAGCTCGGGCCGGGACTGCTCGCGACCACGGAACATGATCGTGATCTTGACCTTGTCGCCCTGCTTGAGGAACCGGACGACGTGACCCTTCTTGGTGTCGTAGTCGTGCGGGTCGATCTTCGGCCGGAGCTTCATCTCCTTGATGACCGTGTGCGCCTGGTTCTTGCGCGCCTCACGGGCCTTCATGGCCGACTCGTACTTGAACTTCCCGTAGTCCATGAGCTTGCAGACGGGCGGACGGGCGTTCGCCGCGACCTCGACCAGGTCCAGGTCGTACTCCTGCGCAAGCTCCAGTGCCTTCGCGAGCGGCACAATGCCGACCTGCTCGCCACTGGGACCGACAAGTCGCACCTCGGGAACGCGAATCCGGTCGTTGATGCGGGGCTCGGCGCTGATGGATCCTCCTCGGTTAGCACCACGCGACGGTCTGGCGGACAGCCGCGTACTCTGTGTTCGACAGACCTAACCGCGCCGAAGCACGAAAAATGCCCCGGACGATCACAGGCGGGGCTCCTCGAACTACCGGAACGACCGCCGCGATGGCCGCGGGGCGCACTTTCGGACGGATCGCCGCCACTGGGACGGGAACCGTCTGACCGGTGACCCGCCGCCCCGGAGGGCGGTCAGGTGGGAGTTCGAAGCCTCCACTTGTGGGCCGGACTCGTGATGCCCTGGGCATACGCGTCCAGCCGGTCGTCACACAAGGTTAGCAGCATCGATGGGGAAGGGCTAATTCGAGCTGTCCGGGGCTCGCTGCGGGAGCCCTCCGTCCTGCACCTATCGTGTGGGGCATGAGTGAGACCTCCCCCTCCGGCCCCGCCGAGCAGCCCGACTTCGACGCCATGACCCGCGACATCGCGGAGGTCCCGGCGGTCGAGGTGATCGTGACGGTCGCCGTCAACCTGATGAGCGCCGCCGCCGTGAAGCTCGGTCTGACCGAGGAGGGCGACGAGCACAAGGACCTGGACGAGGCCCGCAAGCTGGTGTCGGCGCTCGCCGGACTGCTGGACGCGAGCGCCACCGAGATCAGCTCCTTCCACGCGGCACCGCTGCGCGACGGCCTGAAGTCGCTGCAGCTGGCCTTCCGCGAGGCCTCGGTCGTCCCGGACGAGCCGGGCCAGGGCCCGGGCGAGAAGTACACCGGGCCGATCTACGGCTGAGCCGCTCCCGCGGAGCCCCGTTTCCCGACCCAGCCGATCACCGCTGCGACGCAGCCGATCCCCGCTCCTTCACGTACAAGGGCTCGCCCGGCGGCGTCGCCCCGGCCGGCAGCAGTGCCAGGTCGAGGCCGCGCACCAGGCGGGCCCTCAGTGTCTCGCTGGCGGCGAGCCGCGCGGCCACGGCGCGGGCGGTCTCGGCGGGGGCGGTGGGGACGGACGGGTCGAGCACCAGCGCCAGGGTCCCGTCGGCCTGCCCCCGCCCGAGGTGGGCGCGCAGCACGGCGGGCTCCGCGGCGACTGCCTCCCGCACGGCGGTGACGACGGCCGGGTCGGCCAGCGGGTCGGTCGTCGTACGGCCCTCGGCCAGGGCGAGCAGGGCGGGTCCGGTCAGCTCGAACGGCACCGGTCCGGCCATGTCCAGCACCACCGTGTCCGCCTTCTCGTGCGCGGCGGCCTCCAGGACCTGGTGCAGCCGTACGGCCACGGGGCGGGCGTCCGGGTCCCAGCGGGCCAGGGAGCCGGTGGAGCTGAAGGCGGGCAGGGCGGTGCGCTGACCGGCCTTCAGGGTGGGTACGGCCATCTCGCTGGTCTTCTCCCGGCGCAGCCCGTTCTCGTCCTCCTCCACCTCGCCGAGGACGGCCACCACGGGCACGAGCAGCCGGGCGCTCCGGAGCCCCTCCAGGACGGGTCCCACGGCGGTGCGGTCCTCGGCCCAGGCGGCGAGCGCCGCGCTCAGCCCGGGGTCGACGGAGCCGTCGTCGTCGGAGAAGCCGGAGTCGGGAATGTTCTTCATCGCCACGGAGCCGACCCTATCCGGGGCCGCGCCCG
Source organism: Streptomyces sp. NPDC004721 (assembly GCF_053601495.1). NCBI lineage: Bacteria > Bacillati > Actinomycetota > Actinomycetes > Kitasatosporales > Streptomycetaceae > Streptomyces > Streptomyces sp. NPDC004721. The sequence continues at coordinate 143,368 of NZ_JBSGBZ010000011.1, read as the reverse complement.
CTCTCTCAGGGTCCCCTGGCCCACGTCCGATACCGCCCCAGGGGACGTTCGGGCCCCCTATCGTCGGCGGAAGGCGGCGGAGGGGCCGTCGTGAGCGGGGAGGCGGGCGGTGGAGGCAGTGGGCGGAGGCTCGGTACCGGTGCCGGTGCCGAGGTCGGTAGCGGTGTCGGTGGCCGGGGGAGTCACCGTGGCGGTGGCGGTTCGTCGCCTCGGATCCGACGTGAGCGTCGGGTACGGCGACGCCGTGTTCGACACGGCGAGCATCGTCAAGGTCGACATCCTGGCGGCCCTGCTGCTGGGGGCCCAGGACGCGGGGCGGCGGCTGACGACGCGGGAGCGGACGTACGCCGCCGCGATGATCGGGAGCAGCCACAACGACTCGGCGTCGGCGCTGTGGCGGGACATCGGCGGCGCCGACGGCCTGAACGCGGCCAACGAGCGGTTCGGACTCAGCCGGACCACCGGCGGCGACGGTCCGCGGTGGGGTCTGACCCGGACCACGGCCGCCGATCAGCTCGCGCTGCTCGGGCAGGTCTTCGGGGCCCGCTCGGAGCTGAACGATGCCTCGCGGACGTATCTTCAGGGGCTGATGGGGCGGATCGCCCCGGGCCAGGACTGGGGGGTGTCGGCCGCCGCCGACGGCTCCGGGTGGGCCCTGAAGAACGGCTGGATGCCGCGCGACACGACCGGTCTGTGGGTCGTCAACAGCATCGGACGGGTGACGGCCGGCGGCGACGACTGTCTGGTGGCCGCCCTGTCCAGTGGCAACCCGACGAAGGAGCAGGGCATCGCGCTGGTGGAGGAGGCAGCCCGGTCGGCGGTGTCGGCGTACGGCCGGAGGGCGTGACCTCCAGCCGTGGTCGGGTGACCCGGGCCCTACAGCCGGAAGTCGGCCTCGCCCTCGCGGCGGCCGCGCCACAGGACGACCGCCACGACCAGCATCACTCCCCCGGCACCGCCCGCGAGAGGGCCCGCCCAGCCGGAGGCGGTGTCGTCCGCCTCGGCGGAGTCGGGGCCGGGGCCGAAGTACCGCTCGCCGTAGGACGCCGCGGTCAGGCCCTCGGGCCGGAGGCGGGCCGCGGACTTGATGGCGGCGGCGGGATCGACCATGCCGAAGCCGCGGGAGTCGTCGCGGCCGCCGACGGGGGCGCTGCGGGCCGTGTCCTCCAGGAGCTTCTTGATCTGGGCGGGGGTCAGACCCGGGTGGGCGGCCTTGACGAGGGCCACGGCGCCGGAGACGAAGGCGGAGGCCGCGCTCGTGCCCCAGCCCTCGTAGTACCGCTGGTCGGGGTCGGCGATGACGACGTCGACGCCGGGCGCGCTGACCGTCGCGTACCAGCGGCGGGTGGAGAAGGAGGCGCGGGTGCCGTAGCGGTCCACGGCGGTCGCGGCGATCACGCCCGGGTAGGCCGCCGGGTAGGAGATGTGGTCGCCCTTCTCGCCGCCGTTGCCGGCCGAGGCGACGACGACGGCGCCCTTGCCGAGCGCGTACTGGACGGCCTCGTCCTCGGCGGGCTCGGGGTGCGCGGAGTCCGAGTCGTCGCCGAGGGAGAGGTTGATGACGTCGGCGCCCTGGTCGGCGGCCCACCGGATGCCGTCGGCGAGGGCGTTGCCGCGGGTGCTGCGGGCCTTGCTCCGGGCGGAGTCGTCCTCCTCCAGGATCACCCGCACGGGCAGGATCCGGGCCTTGGGCGCGATGCCCATGACTCCGTCCGCGTTGCCGGGGCCGTGGCCGTGACCGGCGATGATGCCGGCCATGGCGGTGCCGTGGCGGGCCCAGGGGCGGTCGCCGCGCCGCGCGCCGAAGCCGATCATGTCCTTGCCGGGCAGGACGTTGCCGCGCAGATCGGGATGGTCGTCGTCGACGCCGGTGTCCAGGACGGCGACGGTGATGCCCTTGCCCTGGGTGGTGCGCCAGGCCTCCTGGGTGTGCATGGCGTCGAGGCCCCACTGCTGGGCGCGGATGCCGTCGGCGTGCGCGGGGACGGACGGCACGAGGGCGAGGCAGGCGGCGAGGAACAGGCTCGGGACGCCGACCGCGAGAGCCCTGCGCGGCGTACGGTTCCCGGGCGTCACGGCGGCTGTCACGAGGGCTCCTCCGTGGCTGACTTGACGGTCTGGCGCAGGCCCCGTTCGATGCGGTCGGCGAGGCCCTGGGCCTCGTTTCCCAGGCCTGCCTGGGCGGCGGGGGTGGTGGCTCCGGACTTCGTCGCGTCGGCGGCGGCCTGCGGGGTGCCGGCGGCGCGGCCGTCGGCCCAGCCGGACACGGCGTAGACGACCACCGGGGCCTCGGTCAGCACGGAGACGGTCCACGACGCGCGCTGCTCGTCGCCGAAGGCCGCGGCGACGGTGCCCTTGGCGGCGTACGGGCGCGGCACGAGGTCGGTGCGCCGGGCGAGCCCCTCGTTCTCGAAGCGGGCGGCGAGGGACGTCATGGTGGGGGCGTCGGCCTTGGTGAAGAGCAGGCCGACGGTGGTGACGTAGCTCTGAGTGGCGTCCGTGTAGGTGGCGCGCAGCAGGCGGGCGCAACCGACGGGGGTCAGGGCCTTGCGCAGCAGCGGGTCGAAGGCGCCCTCGCAGCCGCTGTCCGGCGCCACGGCGACACGGGTCCAGGTGCGGTCGGCTCCGCCGGGTCCGGCGCCGCGGCCGTCCAGGGTGGGCGGGAAGAGCTGGTCGACGGGGACGCTGTGCCACATGGCACCGGCCGCGGCGAAGCCGCCCTCCGCGCCGGGCTTCCCCGGCTCCCCGGTGAGCCAGCTGCCGGTCAAGGCGCCGCCTACGAGCCCGATCCCCAGCACCACGCAGGCGGCCGCCACGGCGACCCGCGGCCGTACCAGCGCACCGTTCGACCGTGCCCGCTGGTCGTGGCCTGCCGGCTCCCCGAACCCCAGGCCGAGCCCCGCCCCCGGCGCCATGGCCGCGCTCCAGGACAGCGCCGGATCAGGCGCCGTGGCGGCACCCGTGGCTCGCGGCGGTGTCCCGGCGGGAGCACCCGGGGAGGCGTCGAAGGACGGATGCGGCGGGACCGGGGTCCACGCCGACCCGGTCGGCCGCTGGGGCGCGCCGGTGGGGCGGGGACGGTTGTCGGCGTCGACGGGGCTGGAGAAGCTGCCAGGGCCTCCGGTCCGGCCGGGCGCGCTCGGGTGGCGTGCCGTGCCGAGGGGGCCGGTCGCGGTGTCGGCGCCGCCGACGGGCCCGGCCTGGGACGCCGGGGTGGTGACGGGGCCGTTCGCGGCGTCCGACCGGGGGTCGCGCGCGGGGGACGGGGCCGTCGGATGGGGCGGTGCGCTCGGCATCGGGGGGTTGTGGACGGAGACGGGGCGCAGACGTGTGGTCGTCTCGGACGCGGTTTCGGCGGGTGCGCCGTCACCGCGTGCCGCCGGTGAGGGCCGGTGTCCCGGAGGCGGGGGTATGGTCCCGCGCTCGCGCCGGCCGGGCTGCGCCGACTCACCGGGGAAGCGAGCGGCGGCCCTCCGGTCCCCGGAGGTCGTACTTCCTGCCGTGCCGTCAGCGGAGTCTCGACGACTCGAAGCCCCACGCCCAGGCACCTGCGACGCGTCCGCAGAACGGCCGGGAGCCCCGGCGTGGGTGTCAGCGGACGCCCCGGCAGCGGCTCCGGACGCCGCGCGTCTCTCGACCGGTGGTGTGCCCAGTGGACGGTCCCCTGCCCGGCCGAGGTCCGGTCGGCGCGGTGCCTCGCGGCCGACCGTCGGGGGTGCGTCCGGGAAGCGGGCCGTGGCGGGGGGCGGGGGCGGTGTCGTGGGGGGTGTGGTGCGGCGGGCAGGGGCACGGAAGTCCGGGAAGCGTGGGCGGGAAGCGGCGGTGGTCCGGGCGTCGTCGGTGGCGGGGCCGGTGCGAGGTGGCGGGAAGCCGGTGCCGTGGCCCGCGCGGATGTCCGTATCCGGACCCGCCGGTCCTCCACCTGTCATGGCACGCGGGGAGCCACCCGGGACCGGAGCGGCGGGACCTGCCGAAGTGCCGCGTGCGGAGACACCCCCGGCTGGAGCGGCCGAACCCGTCGAAGCACCACGCGGGGAACCACCCTCGGCCTGAGCCGCCGAAGCGCCACGCGGGGAACCACCCCCGACCGGAGCCGCCGAACCCCCCGAAGCCCCACGCGGGGAACCACCCCCCGCCGGAGCGGCCGAACCCGTCGAAGTGCCGCGCGTTTCCGCGGTCGTACCGCCGCCGGGCACCGCCCGTGTCGTGCCCTCGACCGTGCCGGGCGCGGCCTGGGTGGGCGGGTCGTCGGTGGCGCGTGCCGTCGGGTCCCAGTCGCCGTCGCCGCCCGAGGGCCCGACGGGCCGCGGGGGGACGGGGGCGTGGCGCGCTTCCGTGCTCATGCACCCCCCGTTTCCTCGTGCCCGTGTCGTTGCACCGGGCACGGCCGTCCTCGTCGCCCCGCCCGGCGCGGACTCGTCGTCACCGGACACGCATACCCGTACGAGCGATCCGCCATCCCGGCTCAACACCGCGGCCGGATTCACCTCGCGGTTCCACCGTTCGTGCGCGTCACTCTACGGGCTGCCCCGGTCCCGGCGGGAACCAGTCCACGAGCCCAGGGGGATCTGCCCGGAACATCCCCCTACCCAGCGGTAATCAGGTCTGGCAGGCTGCGTCCATGACTGCGCGCGCCGCCGACCGGGCCCGTTACGACCGGGCCACCGCCCAACTCGACGCCCCTGTCGCGATCGTGGACCTGGACGCCTTCGACGCCAACGCGGACGACCTGATCCGCCGGGCCGGAGGAAAGCCGATCCGGGTCGCCAGCAAGTCCGTGCGCTGCCGGGTCCTGCTCGAACGCGCCCTGGCGAAGGACGGCTTCGCGGGCATCATGTCGTTCACCCTCGCCGAGTCCCTGTGGCTGGCCCGCTCGGGCTTCGACGACGTGCTGCTCGCCTACCCCTCCGCCGACCGCGCCGCCTATGCCGAACTCGCCGCCGACCCCAAACTCGCGCGTGCCGTCACGGTGATGGCCGACGACCCGGCGCAACTGGACCTGATCGACGCCGCACGCGAGGGCGGACGTGAAGTCGTCCGGGTCTGCCTGGAGTTGGACACCTCGCTGAAGCTGCTCGGCGGGCGCGTGCGGGTCGGCGCGCGCCGCTCCCCGCTGCACTCCTCCGCCCAGGTCGCCGACATGGCCCGCACGGTGGCCCGGCGGCCGGGGTTCGCGCTCGTGGGGATCATGGCGTACGAGGGCCATGTGGCGGGTGTGGGCGACGCGGTCGCGGGGCGGCCGCTGCGTTCGCGCGCGATCCGGCTGATGCAGGCGGCGGCGCGCAGGGAGCTCGCCGAGCGGCGTGCCGCGGTGGTGCGGGCGGTCCGGGCTGTGGCGCCGGACCTGGAGTTCGTCAACGGCGGCGGCACCGGCAGTGTGCAGCACACGGCGGCGGAGGACGCGGTCACCGAGATCGCCGCGGGCTCCGGGCTGTACGTCCCGCGGCTCTTCGACAACTACACGTCGTTCCGGGGCCGTCCGGCGGCGCTGTTCGCCCAGCCCGTCGTACGGCGCCCGGGGGTCGGGGTCGTCACGGTCCTGGGCGGCGGCTACCCGGCCTCCGGCGCGGCCGGCGCGGACCGGCTCCCGGAGCCGTACCTGCCCGAGGGGCTGCGCTACGACCCCCAGGAGGGTGCGGGCGAGGTGCAGACCCCGCTGCTCGGCTCCCCCGCCGACGACCTGCTGATCGGCGACAAGGTGTGGTTCCGGCACGCCAAGGCGGGCGAGCTGTGCGAACGGTTCGACACGCTGCACCTCGTCGAGGGCGATCGTGTGACGGCGGCCGTGCCGACGTACCGGGGCGAGGGGCACACCTTTTTGTAGCCCCGGGCTCCTGCCCGTAGCCACGGCCCCGGGGGGCCTGCCGCCCCGGCCTTCCGGCGCCTCCGGCTCAGCTCGACGGGCCGATGCTGCTGCCCACGCCGCCGCCGGTCGTGGTGTCGCCGATGGGCCGGATGCCCTTGGTGATCCTGTCCATGTCGGCCGGCGGCGGGCCGTCCGGGCCGGCGTCGAAGACGAAGCGGACGAGGACCGGCGCCTGGGTGCCGGTGCTGGACGGGAAGACGAGCGACTCGACGTAACCGCCCGGCCCCTCGGCGGTTCTGACCAGCCTGCGCACGAAGTAGCCGGCCCGGCCCGCGACCGCGACCTGCCCGGACGCGACTGTCCGCTGGGAGGTGATCCCGCCGTAGAGGCGCTGGCCGATCGCGTTCCGCTCGTACGCCTCGTCGGCCGCGTCCTGGATGTCCCGCCTGGCCAGGGTCTCGGGGGTGGTGCCCTCGGCCGCGGTCGCCGTGCGGGTGATGACCAGGCCGTGCCGGCACAGGCCCACCCCGGCGGGGCAGTCGTAGACGCCGTGGGTGGTCATGACGACGTCGTCCTGGGCGACGTTCTCCGGCTTCTCCCAGCCCTCCGGCAGCGGCAGGGTGATGCCGTTGAGCTGGTCGACGGCGACGGAGGGATCGCCGTCGGCGGAGGCCGCCGGGGACGGCGACGAGGTGGCGGTGGGCGCGCTCGTGGGCGCGGCGGACCGTGTGCCGGTGGCCGGGTCCGCCGTGCCGCCGCCCCCGTCGTCGCGGCCCAGCAGGACCGCGCCCGTGACGACCGCGGCGACCAGGACGGCACCCGCGGTGACGAGGGCGACGGCCTTGGCCCGGGACGGTCCCGCGCCGGCGGGCGGTGACGCGGACGGCTGCCCGGGGGCGCGCCGGTGCTCGGTCCAGGCCGTGCCGTCCCACCAGCGTTCCAGGTGGGGGGCGTTGGGGTCGCGGTACCAGCCGGGCGGGGGCGTCATGCTCACCCCGGCACTCTATGCACCCGGCCCTTCGGACTCACCGGCCGGTGGCCCCACGGGCGGCGCTCCGTGAGGCCGTGGCCGTGCCCGTGTCCGTGTGCACGGTCCGCCGGATCCGCGGAATCAGCCCCGGTCCCGCACGCGTCAGCCGCCGTCGCGCAACGTGCCCGGCTCCAGCCCGAGTTCACGCTCGGCCGTGGTGAACAGCAGGGTGTCGAGCGCGGGGTGGGTGAACCGCGTGTCGTCGTTGGCGTAGGAGCCGAGGCCGTCGATCGCCACGAGGATGACCACGCACGCCCCGAGGGCGTCGTCGGTGGTGAAGTCTCCCCCGCGCACACCGTCCTCGATCACGGCGGTCAGGGCGTCCCGCATGATCTCCTCCTGCTCGGCGACGACGCGCAGGAGGTTCGGGCGGTAGCGGGAGAGGTGGCGGGCGTTGAGCCAGAGCCGTCCCAGGTCGACGAAGTCCTCGCCGCCGAGTCGGCCCAGCAGGCGGCTCAGCCGCCGCACCGGCGGCAGCTCGGCCTCGGCCTGAGGCAGCAGGGCCTCGCGTTCGCGGGTGACCGCGCGGACGAACGCGTCGCACAGCAGGTCGTCGATGGTCGCGAAGTAGTGGCTGATCAGACCGGGGCGCACCCCCAGCTCGTCGGCGACGAGCTGCATCGTCACACGCTCCAGGCCCCGCTCCAGCGCGAGGCGGGCTGCCGTCTGCAGGATCTCGGTCCGTCGCTCGGCCGCGGTTTTCCGCGTCCGCGTGGCCCGGGGGGTTGACGTCATGCCGATCACATTATTGGATGGCGCACCAACAGTCTATTGGTGTCGACACCAACAAAGCTGGTCCGCCTCGGCCGTACCCCCCGGACACCTCGGTGGCGAGGACAGTGCCGTCTTTTCGTCTCTTCGAAGGAACCACCCATGCAGCGTTCCCCGCGTTCCCCGGCGGGCTCCGACGTGGCCGCCCCCGCCCCCGGACGTGACCGGGCCGGACTGGTCGAGAGCCGCGGCATCGACTGCGTGCCCGACTCGGAGCGGCACGGCACGGCGCGTGAGCTGTTCTCCGTCTGGGCCGCGCCGAACGTGAGCTACCTCAGCTTCGTGGTCGGAGGCACCCTCGTCCTGATGGGGCTGTCACTGGCGGAGTCGCTGGCCGTCATCGTCACCGGCAACCTCTTCTGGCTCCTGACCGGGTTCATCGCCGTCAGCGGCCCCGCCGCGGGCACCTCGGGCTCGGTCATCTCCCGAGCCATGTACGGCGTCGTCGGCAACAAGGCCGTCGTCGCCCTCACCGGCTGGCTGATCTCCTCGCTCTACCTCGCGCTGAACTGGTCGGCGGCCTCCGTCGCCGGCCTCGGCCTGGCGGGACGGCTCGGCCTGCCGGACTCCGCCGCGCTGGACGCCGCGGTGGTCTGCGTGATCGCCGGCGCCACCATCCTCGTCGCGATCTACGGGCACGCGACGATCGTCCGCCTGTACACGGCGCTGACCATCGTCCTCACCCTGGTCTTCGTCGCCCTGAGCGTGATGGTGCTCGGGCACACGAACTGGTCGTACACGCCCGCCGAGCCGCTCACCGGGCTCGGCCACCTCGTCGTCCTGGCCTCCGGCTTCACGATCGTCGCCTCCGCCCCGCTGTCGTACTCCAACAGCCCGGACCTCTCCCGCTACCTGCCGCGGCACACCAGCGGGCGGGCCATCACGCTGTGGACCGCGTGCGGCGCCTTCCTGCCGAGCGTCGTGTTCACGGCGATCGGGGCCCTCGCGGCCACCACGCTCGACATGAGCGATCCGCAGGCGGCGCTGGAGAGCGTCATGCCGCACTGGTTCGTGCCCGTCTTCGTCACCGCGGTGGTGGTGAACACCGTGGCGAACAACGGCCTCACCGCCTACAGCTCCGGACTGTCCATGCAGTCGATCGGCGTGCGGCTGCCCCGGATGATCGCCGTTCTGGTCGTCGGCGTGATCGGCACCACCATGACGCTGTTCGCGCTCCTGGTCTTCGACTTCCTCACCGCCGTCAACGCCATGATGGAGCTGGTCGTGATCGTCACAGGCCCCTGCATGACGGTCTACGGCACCGACATCGCCCTGCGCCGCAACCGCTACGACGGCGAACTCCTCCACGACCAGAGCCGTACGAGCCCCTTCTGGTACCGCGGGGGCGTCAACTGGGCCGGTGTGCTCGCCACCCTGGGCGGCGCCGCCGCGGCGACGCTGTGCGCCAGCTCCACGTTCTGGGCCGGCCCCGTCTCCGCGGCCATGGACGGCCTCAACCTCGCCATACCCGTCGGCGTCCTCGGCTCGGGGGCCCTGTACTGGGCCCTGTCCCGCGCCTTCGGCACCCTCGCCCCGACGTCCTCCCCCACGACCGCTCGGCACTGACCGCTCAGCACGGAAAGAACTCCCATGAAAGCCGACCTCATCGTGCGCGCGGCACGGATCGAGAACTTCGACCCCACGCCCGCCCGGACCACGGACACCGTGGTGGCCGTCCAGGACGGCAGGATCGTCGCCGTCGGCGGGGACGACGTCCTGCGCCACTGGACGGGCGCCGCCACCGACGTGCTGGAATTCCCCGGGGCGACCCTCACCCCGGGACTGACCGACGCCCACGCCCATCCGGTGTGGGGGGCGATCGAGGTCGGCAGCGGCCTGGACCTCGGCGGCCTGACCACGCTCGACGCGGTGTGCTCCCGTATCGAGGACCGCGTCGCGGAGCAGGGCCGCGAGGCCTGGGTGACCGGGTTCGACCTCGACGTCAACGTCTTCGACGGGGAGCCCACCGGCCACTCGCTGGGGCGGCGCTTCCCCGGCGTGCCGATCTCGCTCATGACCCGCGACGCGCACTCCCTCGTGGTCAGTCCGGCCGTGGTCGACCGCGTCGGGCTGACCGGCGCGGAGACCTTCGACGACGCCTCCGAGATCGTCGTCGGGCCCGACGGGCGGCCCACCGGCTTCATCGTCGAACTCCAGGCCATGGACCTCGTCCTCGACCGCTATCCCGAGGTACCGCTCCCGGTCGCGGCCGGCCATGTCGCCGACCGGCTGCGCGAGTTCGCCGCCACCGGCCTCACCGGTCTGCACGCGCTGGACTTCACCGCGCCCTCCGAGGACGTCTACCGGGAGATCGAGAGGCACGGGGACCTTCCGCTGCGGGTGCGCTGCTCGCCGCTCGTGCCCGCCGACTCGGGACGGGACGTGTGGGAGGCCGTCGCCGCCCAGCAGGGGCTCGCCGGGCGCCGCTGGCACGTCGCCGGCGCCAAGCTGATGCTGGACGGCACCGCCGACAACGGCTCCGCCTGGTTCGAGCACCCCGACGTCTTCGGCCAGAACCGGCGGCCGCTGTGGAAGGACGTGGAGGGCTACCGCGAGGCCGTCCGGTTCTTCACCGAGCGCGGCATCCCCACGGCCACCCACGCCATCGGCGACCGGGCGGTGCGCACCGCCCTCGACGTCATCGAGGAGGCCGGCCACGCCGCGTCCGCGCCGCACCGGATCGAGCACATCGAGTCGATCCCCGACGATCTGCTCCCGCGGTTCGCCGCGCTCGGCGTCGTCGCCGGGCTCCAGCCCGTCCACGCGACCCGTATGACCAGGGCCGACCAGCAGGACAACTGGTCCCGCCGGATCGGGCCGCAGCGGGTCGCCCACGGCTGGCGCACCCGCGACCTGCTCGACCACGGCGCCGTGGTGGCGCTCGGTTCGGACTGGCCCATCGGCATCGCGGACCCGCGGACCGCCCTCGCCGACGCCCAGTTGCGCCGGCCCGTCGAGGAGCTGACGGCCGCCCCCGTCCAACCCGGCCAGCGGATCAGTGCCCGGGAGGCCTACGCCGGGATGACCCGCGCCCCGGCCGTCGCGGCGGGCGCCGCCGACCGGCTCGGCCGGATCGCGCCGGGCTACCTGGCCGACCTCGCCGTGTTCGCCCACGACCCCCTCGACCTGACCCCCGGACAGCAGACCGCCAACCCCGTCCTCGCCACGGTCGTCGGCGGCTCCGTCCTCCAGCACACGCCCCAGGAATGCGCCTCGTGACCTCCGCACCGTACCCCCGCCCCGACCACCGCCCGCATGTGAGCGCCGACGCCGCCGATCCCCGCCTGCGCGGCCGGATCCGGGGCCGGCAGCTCGCCGACGGGCTGCACGGCACCCTCGACGCCTACGACCGCCTCTTCACGCTCGCCGGCCGCAGGCCGGCCACGGTCCGCGACGACGCCGACCGCGCACTGGACGCCATCGGCGCCTTCCGCCCGGCCCTGCGCGAGCAGATCGAGGGCATCGCCGAGGGAGCCGCGGTCGAGGCCTGGCAGGTGGCCGCGCTCAACGCCCGCACCGAGATCCTCGCCCGCGGCAGCGCGGTCCGGCCCGGTGAGTGCTCCACCATCGTGCGGCGGCTGCGGACGGCCGACGGTGGCAGCACCCACGTCGGCGTGCAGACCTGGGACTGGCACGTCGAGCTCAGTTCCTCCTGGCACACCCTCGAATCCGCCGGCGGCGCGCACCGGTACGTGGGCATCACCGAGCACGGCATCCTCGCCAAGATCGGCGTGAACAGTGCCGGACTCGCCCTGCACTTCAACATCCTCGGCCACCGGGACGACCGCGTCGGCGGCATCCCCGTGCACGTTCTGGCCGCGCTCGTCCTCGAGGAGGCCGGCAGCGCCGAGCACGCGCGGGAGATCCTGCGCGAGGCCCCGCTCACCTCGTCCGGGTCCTTCACGCTCTTCGACGCCCACAGCGCCCTCCTCCTCGACCTCAGCCCGGTGGGGGTCTTCGAGGTGCCCGAGGTGGCCGAGGGAACGCATCTGCGCACCAACCACTTCCTCACCGACGTCCCCTCCCGCCACGAGAAGACCTGGCTCTACCAGCCCGACTCCGGCGAGCGCTACGCCTTCCTCCGCGACCGGCTCGCGCGCAACCCCGTCGAACGTGCCGGTGAACTGATCCAGCGACTCGTGACCGGCCCCGGGGAGCCCCCGGTGACCTGCGTCCCCGACATGGACGGGCCGACCGGCGGCCGCTGGGCGAGCCTGGCCACCGTCGTCCTCGACCCGGCCTCCCGCACCGCACAGGTCCTCGACGGCACACCCGCCGAACACACGACCCGCCCCTGGCGCTCACTGCACGCCTGACGCGGTCCTCACAGAACAGGACCACGGCCCCCGCAGGCCGGGGAGGACCGGCCCGGCGCGGCGGAGTTCCGATCCCGGCCCGGCTCCCCTGTCGCAGCTCGGCACGGCAGGTTCCTGACCCCCCGGGCCCGGACCCACCGCCGCTCCCCGACACGGCGGGTTCCCAACGCCCGCCGGGCCCTCGTACCCGCCCGGCGGGGCGGGTTCCTGGCCCAGGGCAGGACCCCGGTCTAAGCCCGGCTGGAGGGGTTCTGACCCCGGACCGGGTGGCCCCATCTCAGCTCGGCCCGACGGGATCCTGACCCCGACCCACACGCCCGTCCCAGCCCGGCGCCGCGGACTTCCAACCCCGGCCCGGCAGGGCGCCTGCCCCAGAGCCGGACCTCGGTCTAAGCCCGACTGAAGGGCTTCTGACTCCGGACCGGATCCCCCGTCTCAGCTCGGCCCGACGGGATCCTGACCCCGACCCAGACCCCCGTCCCAGCCCGGCGGAGCAGATTCCCAACCCCGCCCGGACTCACCGCCTCACCCGGCCACGGCCCGTTCTCCCCTGGGACCCCCGTCCCAACCGAGCGCGGCGCGTTTCCCAACCCCGGCCCGCGGCCCCCCTCTCAGCCCGCCCCCGGCCTCGTGCGTTGGCCGGTCGCGCTTTCCGAGCGGGTCAGGGACAGCAGTTCGCGGGCCGGGCCCACCGGGCGGTGGCCGGTGGGCCAGACCGCGCGCAGGTCGCGTTCGAGGGTGACGCCGTCCACGGGTACGGCAACGAGCCGGCGCAGGGACAGCTCCTCGCCCACCGCGAGTTCGCTGAGCACCGCGGGCCCCGCGCCGCTCACCACGGAGGCCTTGACCGCCGTCGTGGAGGACAGCTCGATCAGCGGGCGCGCCAGGCCGCCGAGCGCCGCGTCCAGCACCTGCCGGGTGCCGGAGCCCTTCTCGCGCAGGATCAGCGGCGTGGTGGCCAGTTCCTCCGCGGACAGCGGCCGCCGGCGGCGGGCCCACGGGTGGGCCGGGGAGGTCACCACGAGCAGACGGTCGTGGCCGATCACGACGGAGTCGAGACCGGACGGCACCGACACCCCCTCGACGAAACCGAGGTCCGCCTCGTCCCCCAGCAGCCGCTCCGCCACCACCGCCGAGTTCCCGGCGAGCAGGGACACCGCCGTGTCCGGCCGCCGGGTACGCAGCGCGATCAGCCATCCCGGCAGCAGGTACTCCGCGATCGTCATGCTGGCCGCCACCCGCAGCCGCGAGTCCCGCCGGTCCCGCAGCGCCTGCGCCCCCGCGTCGAAGGCCTCCGCCGCCTCGACGACCCGCCGCGCCCAGTCGGTGACCAGGGCTCCGGCGTCCGTCAGCCGCGACCCGCGCGGCGAGCGGTCCACCAGCGCCACACCCAGCTGCCGCTCCATGGAACGGATCCGGCTGCTCGCCGCCGGCTGGGTGATGCCCAGCTCCCGCGCCGCCCCGCCGAGGCTCCCCAGCCGCGCCACCGCCAGCAGCAGCTCCAGCGCGCCCAGGTCGGGCACCCGGTGCCCCAGCGAGGTCCTCGGCCGCCGTCCCGCGCCGTCTCCTCCGTTCATCTCGGTCCTCTCGGTGCTCCTCATAAGGCCAGCTTATGTCGTGATAGACATAAACCCCCTGGTGGGGGCCTATGGACCAGGAAAAGCTCGAGTCATGGTCACCGCAGCCCACACCCTGCCCCGGCAGGCCGCACCCCGGCCCCGCGTCCCCGCCGTCCGCCATCTGGGCCCCAACTGGTACGCCTCCGTCATGGGCACCGCCGCCGTCGGCACGGCGGGCGCCGCGCTGCCGCCGCACATCCCGGGACTGCGCACCGTGTGCACGGCCGTGTGGGCGCTCTCCCTCATCGTGCTCGTGGCTCTGCTCACCGCCCGCACCCTGCACTGGGCCCACCACCGCGACCAGGCCCGCGCACACCTGCTGGACGCGGCGGCGGCGCCGTTCTACGGCTGTCTGTCCATGGCCCTGCTGGCGGTCGGCGGCGGCGCCCTGTCCGTCGGGCGGGACTGGATCGGCACCCCGGCCGCGGTCGCCCTGGACGCCGTGCTGTTCACCGCCGGTACGGCCGTCGGGCTCGCGGCCGCCGTGGCCGTGCCGTACCTGATGGTCGTGCACCACCGGATCGAGCCGCACCAGGCGACGCCCGTATGGCTGCTGCCGCTGGTCGCACCCATGGTGTCCGCCGCCCTGGGGCCCGCCCTCGTACCGCACCTGCCGGCCGGGCAGGCCCGGGCGACCCTGCTCCTTGCCTGTGTGGCGATGTTCGGGCTCAGCCTGCTCGCGACCCTGGTCGTGCTGCCGGTGATCTTCGGCCGGCTGCTCACGGCGGGCCCGCTGCCGCTCGCGCTGACCCCGACGCTGTTCCTGGTCCTCGGCCCGCTCGGACAGTCCACCACCGCCGTCGGCGCCTTCGCGGACACGGCGCCCGGTGTCGTGCCGGCCCCGTACGCCGGCGGCTTCGCCGTGCTCGCCGTGCTGTACGGCGTCCCGGTCATGGGCTTCGCGCTGATGTGGTTCGCCTTCGCCGCCGCCCATGTGGTGCGCGCCGCCCGCCAGGGCATGGGCTTCGCCATGACCTGGTGGTCGTTCACCTTCCCGGTGGGCACCTGCGTCACCGGCGCCGCGGCCCTCGCCCGGCACACCCACCTCGCCGCCTACAGCGCCCTCGCGGTCGGTCTGTACGCCGTCCTCGTGACCGCCTGGGCCGCCGCGGGCGTGCACACCGCCCGCGGGCTGATCAGCGGCGCGCTGCTCGCAGCGCCTCGCCCAGCACCTGTGGAGCCCGCGCCAGTGACGGCCCGTACCACGTCAGGTGCCGCCCGCTGATCAGCGCGCAGGGCAGTCCGGGGAAGGCCTCGGGACCGTCGTCGGCGGTGAAGCGGTACGGCTCGTCCGGCAGTACGACGACGTCCGGGGCCGCCGCCCTCAGTTCTTCCAGCGGGACGCGCGGATAGCGCTCGGCATGCCGGGCGTAGAGGTGGTCGATGCCCAGCCGTGCCAGGACGTCGCCCGCGAAGGTGTCCCGGCCCAGCACCATCCAGGGCCGCCGCCAGATCGGTACGACGGCCGTCGTACGGCGCGGGGGCACAGGCGGTGACGACCAGGCAGCCTCGGCCTCGTCCAGCCACCGGGGCCGGCCGGTCCCGCCGCACGCGCGCAGCACCCGCGCCAGTTCCAGGAAGGCCTGCGGCAGGTCCCTGATCTCGGTCACCAGGACCTCCAGGCCCGCCGCGCGCAGGGCGTCGAGGTCCGGCGCCCGGTTCTCCTCCTCGTTGGCGATCACCAGGTCGGGGGCGAGGGCGGCGATCCGGTCCACCTTGGGGTTCTTGGTGCCGCCGACCCGGGTGACGTCGAGGTCCGCCGGATGAGTGCACCAGTCGGTGGCGCCGACGAGCACACCGGGCAGGGACACGGCCACCGCCTCGGTGAGCGAGGGGACCAGCGAGACGACCCGCATCAGCGCGACCGGTCCTGTACCGCCTCGATGTGCTCGGCGACCGCGACCACGATCACCCGGGTGTCGGGCACGGTCGCCCGCCAGCGGTGGCGGACCCCGCCGGTGAGGTACATCGTGTCGCCGCGCACCAGCCGGTAGGCCCGGCCCTCCGCCTCGATCTCCACCGCTCCGTCGGCGACGTACATCAACTCGTCGTTGCGGTGCTGGAATTCACGGCCGGCGTCATGGTCCCCGGTGAACTCCGAGGCGTGCAGCTGGTGATGGCCGCGCACCAGGGAGCGCACCCGGGGTTCGGGTTCCAGCTCGGTGACCTCGGCGCGCACGACGTCGACGCTGCACGCCGGGTCGGCCGCCGCCAGCAGCTCCACGGCGGTGGTGCGCAGGGCGTCGGCGACCTTCTCCAGGGAGGTCTGGCTGGGCCGGGCCCGGTCGTTCTCGATCTGGCTCAGGAAGGGGACCGACAGGCCGCTGCGGTCGGCCACCACGGCGAGGGTGAGCCCCAGCGCGCGGCGGCGCCGCCGGACGGCCGCGCCCACTCGAAGGGGCCGCTCTTTGTTGTCGCCCATCGCTCCGGCTCCCTCCTTCGCTCGTCGGTCCGGTGCTCGTGGGGCCGCTGCCCGTGGGCCCGGTTCCGGGCGCACTCCTTCTGATGAGTTCTCTGCACCCTATGCATGTTCGGCAAACCGGTGCATGCGGGCGTCACAGGAAACCTCCGAAGACCGAACGACTGCCCACATGGTTCGGCAGGCTGACGGTCGTGCGTTGCGAGAGCCAAGCACGCGCAACTCCTTTGTCCTGACCGGCAACCGGGCAGGTTCCGTCCCGGCTGGTGCTGAGAGCGTCAGACTCGTTCGTTCGCTGAGCGGATGGGCTGCTTGAGCCAGGAATCCCCCTGCTTCAGCTGGGGGAGGGTTCAAGTCCCTGTAAGGATCGCGCGGCACCGAGCAGTGTGTGAGCGGCTCTGTGTAATTGGCCGAATTCCTACGGTGGACACCGCCGAAGGGGCGGGCCTGCCCCACACAGATGGGGAAGGCCCGCCCCTTCGGCGGTTTCCGGGTCGGCGGCTACTGCGGGGTCATCCGCGCCGGGACGTCGGGGTGCTGCTTCAGCCAGGCGGTGACGGCCTCGGCCTCGTGGCCCTGACCGTGCTGGTTGATCTCGCCCTCCAGGCTGCCGAGCTCGTCCTCGCTCATCCTGAAGTTCTTGATCCACTTGGTGAGCTGCGGGTACTGCTCGGGGAACTTGGCGCTGGAGATGGTGCGCACCGTGTTGCCCTCGCCGAAGAGCTTCTTGTCGTCGGCGAGCTTGGTGAGGTCGTAGCGGCTGTAGGCCCAGTGCGGCGACCACAGCACCACGGCCACGGGCTGCTTCTTGGCGTACGCGCGCTTGAGCTCGGCGAGCATCGCGGGCGTGGAGCCGTCGACGACCTTGTACTCCTTGTCCAGGCCGTAGCCGGGCAGGACCTTGTCCTTCAGCAGGGTCATCTCGCCGGTGCCCGGCTCGATGCCGATGATCTTCCCGTTGAAGGTGGACGCCTTGCCCTTGAGGTCCTCCAGGGACTTCACGTCCTTGACGTAGGACGGCACGGCGATCTCCAGGGAGGTCGGCTCGTACCAGGTGCCGAGGTCCCTGAGTCTGTCCTTGTTCTTGTCCCAGTAGTTCTTCTGGGCGTAGGGCAGCCAGGCGTCGAAGTTGAGGTCGATGTCACCGCCGGCCAGGCCGGTGTAGACCGGGCCCACGTCCATCTGCTTCAGGTTCATCCGGTAGCCGCGGCGCTCCAGGACGTTCTTCCACAGATAGGTGACGGCGATGTCCTCGTCCCACGGGAACCAGGCGACGTTCAGGGTGCGCTTGGCCTCGGCCGGTTTGGCGGCCGAGGCCCCGCCGGGCAGCGGGGCGAGCTTGTCGACGACACCCGGGTTGTCCTTCAGCCAGGCGCGGACGGCGTCCTGCTGCCGGCCCTTGCCCGCCTTGTTGATCTCGGCCTCGAGGCCGGTGAGCTGCTTCTCGGTCAGCTTGAAGTTCTTCAGCCACGTGCCGACGACCGGGTCGTCGTTCGCGAAGCCCTTGCGGGCCAGCGTGTGCACGCCGTCGCCCTTGCCCCAGGAACCCCTGGGGTCCTTCAGCTTCTTCAGGTCGAAGTCGCTGTACGCCCAGTGCGGTGACCAGAGCGTGACGACGATCGGTTCCTTCTTGCTGTAGGCGCGCTTGAGCTCGGCCAGCATGGCGGGCGTGGAGCTGTCGACGACCTTGTACTCCTTGTCCAGGCCGTAGTCCTTGAGGACCTTGCTCTTGAGCAGGGCCATCATGCCGGCGCTGGACTCGATGCCGGTGATCTTCCCGCCGAACTGGCCCGCCTTGCCCTTGAGGTCCTCGAGCGAGTTCACGTCCTTCATGTACGAAGGGACGGTCAGTTCCAGGGACGTCGGCCCGTACCAGGACCCGAGGTCGTCGAGCTTGCTGCCGTACTTCTTCCAGTACTCGGCGTGGGTCGTCGGCAGCCAGGAGTCCGTCTCGAAGTCGACGTTGCCCTGGGCGAGCGCGGTGTAGAGCGGTCCGGCGTCGAACTGGCGGGCGTCGACCTGGTAGCCGCGCTGTTCGAGGACCTCCTTCCACAGGAAGGTGGACGCGACGCCCTCGTCCCACGGGATGTATCCGATGGTGATCTTCTTGCCGCGGCCGACGTCGCTGCCGTCGCCGGCGGCCGTAGCACTGCCGCCGCCCCCCGCGAAGAGGCCCATACCGCCCGCGACCAGGGCGAGGATCACCACGCCGATGACGGCGATCTGCGGCTGCGGCCGGTAGGACCAGATCTTCAGGCCCTTGGCGGCCCGCGCCTTGGCGGCGGCGCGCCGGCCGAGCGGCGAGACCTCGGTGCCCAGGGCGCTGGTCATGCGGTCGAGGTAGATCGCGAGGATCACGATGGCGATGCCGGACTCGGAGCCGAGGCCGACGTTGAGCTGGCCGATGGCCTCGTTGACGTCGCCGCCGAGGCCGCCGGTGCCGACCATGCCGGCGATCGCGGCCATGGACAGACCGAGCATGATCACCTGGTTGACGCCGGCCATCACGGTGGGCAGCGCCAGCGGCAGCTGGACGCGCAGCAGCGTGTTGCGGGGCGTGGTGCCGAACGCCTCGGCCGCCTCGACCAGTTCCTTGTCGACCTGGCGGATGCCCAGCTCGGTCATGCGCACGCCGGGCGCGAGGGCGAAGATCAGGGTGGCGACGATGCCCGCGGAGGCGCCCGTGCCGAAGAACAGGATGGCCGGGATGAGGTAGATCATCGCGGGCAGCGTCTGCATGAAGTCCAGGACCGGCCGGACGAAGGCGCTGACCCGGTCGGAGCGAGCCGCCCAGATGCCGACCGGCACCGAGATCACCAGCGCGATGATCGTGGCGACGAGGACCAGCGACAGGGTCACCATCGCGTCCGACCACAGTTCCATGGAGTCGATGAACGCGAACCCCACGAAGGTGAGCACTCCGGCGAAGGCGCCGCGCAGCCACCAGGCGAGCACGGCGAAGATGCCCGCGAGCAGCAGCGGCTCCGGCGCCTGGAGGACGGCGTTGATGCCGTCGTAGGTGCCGGTGAACACGGCCTTGAAGAAGTCGAAGAGCCAGGACATGTGGCCGAGCAGCCAGTCGACCGCGGAGTTGACCCAGTCGCCGAGCGGGATCCTAGGCACGGGCCACCGCCTTGTCGCCGCCCTTGTCCCGCGGCGCGTCGCAGCTCACCTGGGAGCTCTGCTCGTCGCCCAGGAAGCCGACGAGACGCTGGCGCGGGACGATGCCGACGATGTCGCGGTGCTCGTCCAGCACGGCGACCGGGTGGGGCACGCGGGCGCTGATCGCGCACAGCTCGGTGAACGGGGTGTGCGGGGTCGCGGTGTCGCAGCCGCAGTCCGCCTCGTCACCGCGTACCTCGCGGTCCATGACCGACTCGGCGGTCAGCACCCGGGACCGGTCGACGTCCTGGGTGAAGGAGGCGACGTAGTCGTCGGCGGGGCGCAGCAGGATGTCCTCGGCGGTGCCGGTCTGCACGATGCGGCCGTCGCGCATGACGGCGATCCGGTCGCCCAGGCGCATGGCCTCGTTGAGGTCGTGGGTGATGAAGACGATGGTCTTCTTGAGCGTCTTCTGGAGCTGGAGCAGCTGGTCCTGCATGTCGCGCCGGATCAGCGGGTCCAGGGCGCTGAAGGACTCGTCCATCAGCAGCAGGTCGGCGTCGGTGGCCAGGGCGCGGGCCAGGCCCACCCGCTGCTGCATGCCGCCGGAGAGCTCGTCGGGCCAGGAGGACTCCCAGCCGGCCAGACCGCACAGGGCGAGCGCCTCGTCGGCGCGGCGTTCGCGCTCGGCGCGGGGCACGCCCTGCACTTCCAGACCGTAGGCGGCGTTCTCACGGACACTGCGGTGCGGGAAGAGCGCGAAGTGCTGGAAGACCATGCTGATCTTCCTGGAGCGGACCTCGCGCAGCTCGCGGTCGCTGAGCGCGGTCAGGTCCTGGCCATCGAAGCTGACGCGGCCGGCGGTCGGCTCCAGCAGCCCGTTCAGCATCCGCAGGAGCGTGGACTTGCCGGAACCGGACAGGCCCATGACGACGAAGATGTGGCCGGGGTCGACGCTGAAGGACGCGTCGATGACGGCGGCGGTGGTGCCGTCGGCGCGCAGGTCCTCGCGGTCGGCACCCTGCCGTAGCTTTTCGACTGCCTCGTCCGGTCGTCGGCCGAACACCTTGAACAGGTGCTGGGCCTGAAGTCTTGAAGACACGCGTACCTCTTGTCTCGGGGCCAGGAACGGGATGCAGAGGGCCGCTAACAGTTGAAGAAAGCAACCACCTTCGATCCGAGGCGCGCCTGCCCAGACCCATTTGGCTCAAACCAAACGTGGCCTGCTTCACATCGCCCTCGTCTTCCGTTCACGTGGAATCCACGGTTCCCGGCCTTCCGGTGACTGTCGGTGCCGTACGGCATGATGCGAGACGTGACCGGACGACTGATGCTCCTCGACACCGCCTCCCTGTACTTCCGCGCCTATTTCGGCGTCCCGGAGTCGATCAAGGCCCCGGACGGCACGCCGGTGAACGCCGTGCGCGGGCTGCTCGACTTCATCGACCGGCTGGTCAAGGACCACCGGCCCGATCACCTGGTGGCCTGTATGGACGCCGACTGGCGGCCGGCCTGGCGGGTGGAGCTGATCCCCTCCTACAAGGCACACCGGGTGGCCGTGGAGCACACCGGCGGTCCGGACGAGGAGGAGGTGCCGGACACCCTGTCCCCGCAGGTCCCGGTGATCGAGTCCGTCCTGGACGCGGTGGGCATCGCGCGCGTGGGCGTCGCGGGGTACGAGGCGGACGACGTGATCGGCACGTTCACCGCGCGGGCGACGGGCCCTGTCGACATCGTCACCGGCGACCGGGACCTGTACCAGCTGGTGGACGACGCCCGCGGGATTCGGGTGCTGTACCCGGTCAAGGGCGTCGGCACGCTCCAGGCCACCGACGAGGCGGCACTGCGGGAGAAGTATGGGGTCGACGGCCCGGGGTACGCGGACCTGGCGCTGCTGCGCGGCGACCCGAGCGACGGACTGCCGGGCGTGCCCGGCATCGGGGAGAAGACGGCGGCCAGGCTGCTCGCCGAGTTCGGCGACCTGGCCGGGATCATGGCGGCCGTCGACGACCCGAAGGCGAAGCTCACGCCGTCGCAGCGCAAGCGGCTCGACGAGGCGCGGCCCTATCTCGCGGTGGCGCCGAAGGTTGTGTGCGTCGCCGCCGACGTCCCGGTGCCGGACGTGGACACGGCGCTGCCGCGCGCCCCGCGCGATCCGGCGGCGCTCGAGGAACTGGCGGCCCGCTGGGGCCTGGGAGGTTCGCTTCAGCGGCTGCTCGCCACGTTGCCGGCGTGACGGCTGTGGCCACGCGCGCGGCCGGCGGCCGGACGGGAGAGGAACTCACCGGAGCGAGGTGTTAGCTTAGGTAAACCTAAGCAAGGGGAACAGGGAGGCCGTCATGGCAGAACGTCCGGCGCGCAAGCCGCGCAGGACCCACTCCGCGCAGGTCGTCCGGACCGAACGGCTGACCCCGCACATGCAGCGCGTGGTGCTCGGCGGGGAGGGCCTGGCCGGCTTCTCGGCGGACACCTGCACGGACCACTACGTCAAGCTGCTGTTCCCTCCCGACGGGGTCACCTATCCGGAACCCTTCGACCTTCAGGGGATCCGCGAGGAGTTGCCGCGCGAGCAGTGGCCGGTGACCCGGACGTACACGGTGCGCGCCTGGGACCCCGGCCACCGCGAGCTGACCCTGGACTTCGTCATCCACGGCGACGAGGGGCTGGCCGGCCCCTGGTCGCTGCTGGCGCGGCCCGGCGAGACCGTGCACTTCCTGGGTCCGGGCGGCGCCTACGTCCCGGACGCGAGCGCCGACTGGCATCTGCTGGCCGGTGACGAGAGCGCCCTGCCGGCGATCGCGCGCTCCCTGGAGGCACTGCCCGAGGGCGCGACGGCCCACGCCTTCATCGAGGTGGCCGGTCCCGAGGAGGAGCAGAAGATCGACTCCGACGTGGAGGTGGTCTGGCTGCACCGCGGCGAGCGGCCCGTCGGACGGGCACTGGTGGAGGCCGTACGGGCGCTGCCGTTCCCCGAGGGCCGGGTGCACGCGTTCGTGCACGGCGAGGCCGGGTTCGTGAAGGAGCTGCGCCGGCTGCTGCGGGTCGAGCACGCCGTGCCCCGCGAGGACCTGTCGATCTCCGGCTACTGGCGGCTCGGCCACGACGAGGACGGCTGGCAGGCCTCCAAGCGCGACTGGAACGCCCGGATCGAGGCGGAGCAGGAGGGCACGGCGCCGGCCGCGTGAGCGACGTACGGAAGCGGCGGTACCCGGGTCGGTACCGCCGCTTCCGCGTGGCTCAGACCGACCGCTGGTAGGAGCGGAACGTCCGTATCGACAGCCACACCGCGGCCACCGCGAGGGCCAGCAGCGCGCCGCCCCGGCTCCCCACGACACTCCAGTCGGGATGCGCGGACATCGCGGAACGGCCCGCCACCATCGCCCAGTTGAGCGGGTTGAAGTCGGCGATGTGACGCATCCAGGCGGGCATCTGGGCGGGCGCCATGAAGGCGGAGGACAGGAACGTCAGCGGCAGCAGCAGGAAGGTGTTGATCCCGATGATGGACTCCCGCTCCTGCACCAGCATGCCGAGCGCGTTGGACAGTGCCCCGAAGACCGTGCCCAACAGGACCGAGGCGAGCACCAGGATCAGGACGCCGCCGACGCCGCCGGGGTAGTCGGCCCCGCCCAGCAGGCCGAGCAGCACGATGACGACCGACTGGAGGGCGGTGACCAGGCCGTTGTGGACCACGTTGCCGTTCATCAGGGCGGCCCGGCTGACCGGGGTGGTCAGGAACCGGTTGAGCGTGCCGCGCTGGATCTCCTCCAACGTGCCCATACCGGCCCACATGTTGGAGCTGAGCGCGCTCATCACCACCACGCCCGGCACCAGGTAGTCCAGGTACGAGGTGGTGCCGAAGCCGCCGAGCTCGACGACCTTCCTGAAGAGGCTGCCGAACAGGAACAGCCAGATCACCGGCTGGATCAGCGTGATGACCGCGTAGGCCGGCTGGCGCGCGAACACCATCAGCTGACGCTGGGTCATGTACCAGGTCTGGGAGATCGCGGTGCTCATCGCGCTCCTCCGGCGAGGGCGAGGGCCTCGGTGCCGGGGGCCCCGCTCTCGGCTTCCGCCTCGGCGTAACGTCGGCCCGCGTAGCGGTGGTAGACGTCGTCGAGGGAGGGGCGGGCCACGGTCGCCGCGGTCACGGTGACCCCTGCGCGCTCCAGCCCTGCGAGGAGCGCGGGCATGGCGGCGGCTCCGTCGTCGGCGCGGGCGCTGATCCGGCGCCCGTCGATCAGCACCTCGTGCACGCCGGGCAGAGCGCCCAGGGCGCTGCCGAGCACCGTACGCCCGGCCTCGCCGACCGCCTCGCGCAGTTCCACGTGGACCGCGTCGCCGCGCAGTTCGCCCTTGAGGGAGTCCGGGGTGCCCTCGACGACGACCCGGCCGCGGTCGACGATGGCGATGCGCTCGGCGAGCCGGTCGGCCTCCTCCAGGTAGTGCGTGGTGAGCAGGATGGTCAGGCCCTCCTCGCCGGCCAGGCGGCCGATCTCGTCCCACATCGCCGTACGGGCCTCCGGGTCGAGGCCGGTGGTGGGCTCGTCGAGGAAGAGGACCTCGGGCCGGTGCACCAGTCCGAGCGCGACGTCCAGGCGCCGCCGCATACCGCCGGAGTAGCCCTTGACGGGGCGGCGTGCGGCGTCGGCGAGGCTGAACCGCTCCAGCAGTCCGTCGACCCGCCGGTCCAGGCCGGCGCCCTTCAGTCCGTAGAGCCTGCCCTGGAGCCGGAGGTTCTCGCGGCCGGTGGCGACCGGGTCGGCGCCCGAGCTCTGCGCGACCACGCCGATGGCACGCCGCACCCGGTCCGGGTGGCGCAGCACGTCATGGCCGGCCACGGTCGCCTCGCCGGAGTCGGGGCGGGCCAGGGTGGTGAGGATCTTGACGGTGGTGGACTTGCCGGCGCCGTTCGGGCCGAGGAGACCGAAGACGGTGCCCGGCTCGACGGTGATGTCCATGCCGTTCAGGGCGGTGACGTCACCGGGATAGGTCTTGGTCAGCCGGCGTGCCTCGACGGCGGGCGCACGAGTGGGACTCATGGCGGAGCTCTCCTGGATGCGTGGATGCGGATGGGTGGCGAAGATCGCCGAATGATCCACGTGAGAGCGCCGGGCTATCCTGGGTGTGCCGCACCTCGATCGCCCGGAGAAGCCTCACGGTGGATTCGGCTCGGGGTTCGAGACCCTGGCGGGGCTGCTGCAACAGCCCTGCCGGGGTCTGTCTCATTGACAGTTCACTTCTGGTAGTGGCGTTCCTCGGCTTCCTTGAACTCCGCGGGGATCTCCCCCGTCTCGTGGAACCGGCGCCAGCTCTCGACGCCCGGCAGCGAGCCCTCGCGGATCTCGCGGGCGAAACCGCGGACCCACTCCGTCTCCGCCTCGGCCATGTGCTGGTGGTACTCGACCTCGACGAGGAACAGGCGCGGCAGCGTCTCGTAGAGCTTGTCCAGCACCGCCCGTCCGCTCGCCACCCGCATTTCCAGGGCGGTCAGCCGCTCCTCCAGCAGCCGCACGACGTCGTCCGGGGGCAGCGCCCCCAGCAGCGAGAGCGCGGTCTCGAAGATCGGGTACTCCTTGGCCGGTACGGCGACGAGGTCCGACAGCCACCGTGTCATCTCCTCGCGGCCGGACTCGGTGAGCGCGTAGATCGTGCGCTCGGGGCGGTTGCCCCGCCGCTCCACGTCGACCACCTCGACGAAGCCGCGCTCCTCGAGGTTCTGCACGACCGTGTAGAGCGAGCCGTAGTTGATCTTGGTGCTGGCGTCCTTGCCCTGGCGGCGCAGAGTCTGCGCGATCTCGTACGGGTGCATGGGCTTCTGCCAGAGCGTGGTCATCACGGTCAACGCGAGCGGATTGCTCAACTTTCTGCGCCCGCTGGCCATGCCCGATCACCTCGCTTCCGAATATCCGTAGCCGAACATATCGCGACTCGACCAACCCGTCAATAGTCGCGATATATCGTGGTGCCGGAGGCGGGAACTCCGCCTCAGTCCCCGCGGACGCGCGCGTGCAGATGCATGTCGTGCCAGCCGTCCGCGTGGAGGCCCGAACTGCGCTTGGTGCCCTCCAGGGCGAAGCCGGTCCTGGTGGCGACGCGGCAGGAGGCGCCGTTGTGCACGGAGTGCAGGAGTTCCAGGCGGTGGAACCCGGTGTCCTCGAACGCCCAGCGGACGAGGGCCGCGGTGGCACGCGAGGCCACGCCCCGGCCACGGGCCGCCGGAGCGGTCCAGTACGCCACCTCCGCCGCGCCGTCCTCGAACCGCACCTCGCGCAGCGCGACCCGCCCCACCGGGCGGCCGGTGTCCGCGTCGGCGACCGCCCACTGGGCCTCCCGGTCCGCGGTCCAGGCGGCACACCACTCCTCGATCCAGCCGGCCGCCTCGGCCTCGGACTCGGCGGCCCTGGCGTGCCACTGGTGCATGACCGGGTCCTGGAAGACGTCGTGGACGACGGCCGCGTCCTCGGCCGTCCAGGGCCGCAGGAGGAGACCGTCACCGGTGGGAAGGGTGGGCTGCGCGGTGCGCGCGAAGGTGCCGGCGGGAAGTACAGGGCTGGTGAGAAGAGGCATGGCCCGTATCCTGCCCACGCGCGGGCCACCGGCGCAGTGGTTTTCCCGGGCCGCGGGCGGCCTCGTAGGCTTTCGGTCGATGCGACGCAAGACCCGTACCCCGCCCTCTCCCCTGCCCCAGCGCCACGGGGTGGACCCGGTGCGGGTGCGACTGCCCGCCGCGGGGACCTGGACCACCGTGCGGGCATATCTGGTGGAGCGGCTGTCGGGGGCCGGGCCCGGCGTGGTCGGGGCCATGGTCGACGCGGGCCGCGTCGTCGGGGCCGACGGACGGGCGGTGGCGTCCGACGCGCCGTACGAGCCGGGGATGTACGTGTGGTTCCACCGGGAGCTGCCCGAGGAGGTGCCGGTGCCGTTCCCGCTTCGGGTCGTGCACCGCGACGAGCACCTCGTCGTCGTCGACAAACCGCACTTCCTCGCCACCACCCCGCGCGGCTCGCACGTCACCGAGACGGCGCTGGCACGGCTGCGGCGCGAGCTGGGGATCCCCGCGCTGAGCGCCGCGCACCGCCTGGACCGGCTCACCGCCGGGCTGGTGCTGTTCACGGTGCGGCCCGAGGAGCGCGGCGCCTACCAGACGCTGTTCCGCGACCGGCTGGTGCGCAAGGAGTACGAGGCGGTGGCCCCGTACGACCCGGCGCTGGTCCTGCCGCGGACCGTGCGCAGCCGGATCGTGAAGGAGCGCGGGGTGCAGGCCGCCCGCGAGGTGGCGGGCGAGCCGAACGCCGTCACACGCGTGGAACTGGCCGAACACCGCGCGGACAGGCTCGGGCGGTACCGGCTGGTGCCCGCCACCGGACAGACGCACCAACTGCGGGTGCACATGAACGCGTTGGGCGTGCCGATCCTGGGCGACCCGCTCTACCCGGTGGTGACCGCCCCCGTGCCGGCCGGCGACTTCCGGCGCCCGCTGCAACTGCTCGCGCGGGCGCTGGAGTTCACGGATCCGGTCACGGGGGCGGAGCACCGGTTCACCAGCGGGCGGGTGCTCCAGGCCTGGTCCGACTTCGCCGGGTGGGCCGGTCAGTAACCGCGCCACCAGCGCAGGAAGCGCTGCCAGGCGCCCTGCGGGCGGGCCGCGTCGGCGGCCAGTGCGGTGTCCGGCTCCCCGGCGCCCGGCGGCTCCTGCACCGCCG
Source organism: Streptomyces sp. NPDC004721 (assembly GCF_053601495.1). NCBI lineage: Bacteria > Bacillati > Actinomycetota > Actinomycetes > Kitasatosporales > Streptomycetaceae > Streptomyces > Streptomyces sp. NPDC004721. The sequence continues at coordinate 116,602 of NZ_JBSGBZ010000011.1, read as the reverse complement.
GGGGCGTGGGCGGCGACTCGGAGGACGGCACGGATGACGGCTCGGGGGACGACACAGATGACGGCCCGGGCCGCTGCCGAGCGGTCTCGGTGCCGACCTCCCAGGCCGGGCGCAGCGGCGTAACCGGGTGCGGGGTGTGGCTCGGCGTCGATCTCTCGTCCTGTTGCGGCCGCGGCGTGAAGCGCACCGGCAGCTCCACCAGATGGCGGGAGGCGATCGACTCAGTCCAGCGCAGCTCCGCCTCGTCGCAGTCGAGCCGCACGTCCGGCAGCCGGGTCAGCAGCATGTCGACGCCGACGTCGGCGATGGCGCGCCCGACGTCCTGGCCCGGGCACTCGTGCGGGCCGCCGCCGAAGGCGAGATGGGAGCGGTTGCCCTGCATGTCCGCCGTCGGGCCCGGCCGCACCCGGGGATCGACGTTGCCCGGAGCGATGCCCAGCAGCAGCCCGTCGCCCCGGCGGATGCGCCGGCCACCGAGTTCCGTCTCCTGCTTGGCGAAGTAGCCGAAGATGGTGCTGAACGGCGGCTCGTCCCACAGGGACTGCTCGACCGCCTCCGGCACCGTCATCTGGCCGCCGTTGAGCTGGGCCCGGAAGCCGGGCTCGGTCAGGACCCGGCGCACGGTGTTGGCCAGCAGGTTGGCGGTGGCCTCGTAGGTGCCGATGAGCACGACGCGCAGGTGCTGGCCGACCTCCTCGTCGGTCAGGCCCGCCGGCTGCTCGATGAGGTGGCTGGTGAGGTCGTCCTCGGGCCGGGCCCGGCGGCGGGTGGTGACCCGCAGCAGGCAGTCCATGATGTACGCGTTGCTGGCGATCGCGGTGTCGGTGCCCTTGAGCATGTCGCGGGCGGCCTGCACGATCCGGTCGTTGTACTCCTCGGGCATGCCGAGGACCTGGCACATCACCGCCATGGGCAGATGCTCGGTGAACCGGGCGACGAGGTCGGCGCGGCCCGTCTCGCAGAACCGGTTGACCAGGCGCTGGGTGGCCCGGCCGATGTGGCGGCGCAGGGCGCGGAAGTCGATGAACTCCAGGGCGCCCTGGACGGCGCCCCGCAGCCGCCTGAGTTCCTCGCCCTCGGCGTGTGCGCAGATCGGCTGCCAGGCGATGTGCGGCATGAGCGGGTGGTCGGGCTTGACCGTGCCGTCCCCGAGCGGCGTCCAGATACGGCTGTCCTTGGTGAACTGCGAGGGGGTGCTCACCATGTGCAGGTTCTCGGCGTGGCCGAGGACCACCCACATCGGTACGTCGTCGTGGAGCAGTACGGGCGCCACCGGGCCGTACTGCTCGCGCAGTTGCTCGTAGAGCGCTCTCAGGTCCCGCGCCTCGTGGAGCCGGTGCAGTCCTCCGGGCCCGGTGCCGTGCGCGGGGCAGCCGGGGGGCGGGTCGAGGGCGAAGTCGTCCGGACCGGTCGGGGAGTGGGGTTCAGGCGTCACGGCGGTCGCTTTCGGGAAACGGAAGAGGTGTGGGTGCGGGACGGGCCGGCCGGTGCGGATCAGGTGCGCGAGCCCGTCACGGCGAGGGAGTGCAAGAAGCGCGTCAGCGTCAGCAGCACCTCGCGGCTGGAGGCGCGGCGCCGCGCGTCGCACTCGACGATCGGGATCTCCTCGGACAGATCGAGCGCGGCGCGCAGCTCCGGGAGCGGGTGACGGGGCGCGTCCGGGAAGGAGTTGACGGCGACGACGAAGGGCACGCCGCGCTCCTCCAGGCGGCCCATCACGTCGAAGCTGACCTCCAGCCGGCGGGTGTCGGCCAGCACCACCGCGCCGAGCGCGCCCTCGAACAGCCCGTTCCACAGGAACCAGAAGCGCTGCTGGCCGGGGGTGCCGAAGAGGTAGAGAACCAGGTGGTCGCTGATGGTGATGCGGCCGAAGTCCATCGCCACGGTGGTGGCGCTCTTGGACTCGGAGCCGTAGTCGTCGTCGACGCCGATACCGGCCTGGGTCATCGTCTCCTCGGTGGTGAGCGGCCTGATCTCGCTGACCGAGCCCACCATGGTCGTCTTGCCGACCCCGAAACCGCCGACGATCACGATCTTCGCCGCGGCCTGTGCCGTGTGCGGCAGTTGGTCCTCGGTGCGCGGGCCGGGAATGGTGTCAGAGCCTTTGAAGTCCATGCATCACCGCTTCGAGGAGGTGTCGGTCGGGGACCGCCCGGCGGACGATCGGCGCGCGGGCCTGCACGAGGCCGGCCGCGAGCAGCTCGGTGATCAGGGCCGTCGTCGCGCTGAACGGCAGGTTGAGGTAGGCCGACAGCTCGGCCACGGACAGCGGGGCGGTGCACAGCCGCAGCAGCGCCACCTGCTCCGGGGTGGCGGACGGCGGCGGCTCGGTGCGCGCCACGATCAGTGTCACCAGGTCGACGGCCGCGCGGGCGCCGTCCTCGCCCGCCCCTGCGACCACGTACAGCCGCTCGGGGTGTCTCTCCTCGCCCTGCCCGGCGGGGTCCGGGGACGGTGGCGGTTCGTGCCCGGGGGAACGCCTCTGGCGCCGCGGAGGGGTCATACGGTCTGCCCGCCCCGCCGCGGCGGACTGGTCAGGTGGGCGCCGATGCGGACCACGAGGTCGCGCATGCGCGCGCTCATGAGGCCGGGTTCGGTGCGGATGTCGGCGAGCACGGCGAGATAGGCGTTGGCCCCCGCGGACATGAGGTAGAAGTAGCCCCCGTCGATCTCGATGACGACCAGCTTCATCCGGCCGTCGCTGCCTGGGATCTCCACGGCGACGGCGGTCGCGAGGCTCTGGAGTCCGGCACAGGCCGCGGCGACCCGGTCGGCGGCGTCGGCGTCCCCGCCGTAGCGGGCGATGCGCAGTCCGTCGGCCGAGAGCACCACGATCATCTCGATGCCCGGCACGCTGTCGTGGAGCTCCTTGAGCATCCAGTCGAAGTTGGCTCGCTGCTGGATCACTTGAGGTCCCCCTCGTCGTCGGCCCGGACGTCGGCCTCGGCTCGGGCCGGCTCCTCGATCAGGTGGAGATACGCGGTAGGGTCCTGGGTGAACCCCGTCGGGTCCGGGCCCGGGTTGTCCTTCTTCAGCCCGTCCCAGAACGCCTCGACCCACAGGCCCGGTTCGGAGTTCCTCGTGGGCGCGGGCCCGGGTCCGGGCACGGCCCGCACCGTCCCGCCCTCCCGCTCGGCACGCTCGGCGGCGGCCTGCTCGGTGACGCGCCGGCTCAGCGGGATCCTGGCCCGGCTGCGGCGCTGCGGCAGGCCGCCCGCCGTCCACTCGGTGACCTCGGGGACCTCGTCGTCCGCCAGGGACACCGCGGCGGGGACGCGGGGGCTGGTGGGGCGGCGCCTCTTCGGGGCCCGCTCGGGGCCCGCCACCGCGTCCTCCCCCGGAGCCGGAACGGAGGTCGCGCCGATGCCGTGGGCGAGTCCCGGAGCGGGATCGGTGGTCGTCATGTCGCCGGGCACGACGAGGACCGCGCGGACACCGCCGTACGCGGAGGCCCGCAGGGAGACCTGCATCTTGTGCTTCGCGCACAGGCGCCCCACGACCGCGAGGCCCAGGCGGGGAGTGTCGCTCAGGTCCAGCGGGTCGACCCCGGCCCTGGCCGCCTCGAGCAGCCGCTCGATCCGGGCGCGGGTCTCCTCGTTCAGGCTGACGCCGCCGTCCTCGATCTCGATGGCGACGCCGGTCTGCACCTCGACGGCCGTGACGTGGACCTTGGTCTGCGGCGGCGAGTAGCGGGTGGCGTTGTCGAGGAGTTCGGCCGCGGCGTGGATGACGGGCTCGACGTCGACGCCCTTGATGTTGACCTTGGCGATGGAGTGCAGTTCGATGCGCCGGTACTCCAGGATCCGGGACATGGCGCCGCGCAGCACGCTGTAGAGCGTGACCGGATTGGGCCACTGCCGGCCGGGGCGGCCGCCGCCGATGACGGAGACGGAGTCGGCCAGGCGGCCGATCAGCGCGGTGCCGTGGTCGATGCGCAGCAGGTCGTCGAAGACCTCGGGGCTGCGGCCGTGGTCCTCCTCCATCTCCCTGAGTTCCCTGGCCTGTTGGTGCACGATCGCCTGGACGCGCCGGGCGATGCTGACGAAGGCGCGCTGGGTGGAGTCGCGGATGTTCTCCTCGTCGTCCACGATCTTGAGGATCATGCGCACCACCGCGCGCTGCGACTCGGGGATCCGGTGCCACTCGGGGTGGCCGTCGACGATGTCGCGCATCACCTCGGGAGGTGTGTGGCTGCCGCGCAGGTGGTCGATGGCGGCGGGGAGGATGTCGGAGGCGAGACGGTGGATCTCCCGGTCGTGGGCGGCCAGGCGCCCCTCCAGGTCCGCGGTGCGCCGGGCGTGCTCCGCCCGCTGGTCCCGGATGGCGCGTCCGCGGCGCACCGCTTCGGCGCCCGTGCCGAGCACCAGCAGGGTGGCGACGGCGCCGCAGCAGACGACGGCGAGGCGGGCCGAGTCCGTCACCAGGGCGACGGCGGACCCGGTGGCCGCCGCCATCACCAGGGCGGGCAGCAACAACACGCGCGCGTAGGGAAGTTCACGGCCACCGGGGGGCGATTGAACACTCACCATGTAAGCCCTCTGAGAAGAATCGGCTGGGTTCGGGCAGCTTCCAGTGGGGGTACGTCATGAAACTGACGGGACTTTCGACACGTTTGAGGACGCTTGGGAGCAAGCTCACGAACAACCTCAACTCGCTGCGCCGCGGGCGAGCATAATCCGGTCGGATCATCGCCATGTCATATTCAGCAAGGGCCTGAAACGGGGCGCACGGCAGGAGTACGCTCGGGGGATTTACACGCCGCGGATTGATTCGAACACGCACGGTGACGCAGTGCGGGCATACGAAAATCACATGGTCCCGGCGGCAGCCACCGGGGCCATGTGATCGATGCGATCGTCCTGCTCCGCCTACCCGACCGAGGAGTAGGCCACGACCCCCCGGAGCAGCCCGTCCACGGCCTTGCGCGCGTTCCTGGCCACCGACGAGCCCTCCACCGGCGCCGCCGCCGAGATCTGGCCCAGCACGTCGATCACCTGCTTGCACCAGCGCACGAAGTCGCCCGCCGGCATCTCCGCCTCGCGCAGCACCTCGTCCAGGCCCTTGCCGGAGGCCCACATGTACGCGGCCCAGGCGAAGCCGAGGTCGGGCTCGCGCTGGCCGACCCCCTCGCTCTGGTTGATGCGGAAGTCCTCCTCCAAGGCGTCCAGCCGGCCCCAGATCCGCACCATCTCGCCGAGCGCCGCCTTCGCCTTCCCGGAGGGCAGCTTGGGTGCCATGGCGTCGTCACTGACCCGCGCCTCGTACACCAACGCGGAGACGCAGGCGGCGAGTTCGGCCGGGCCCAAGCCCTCCCAGACGCGCTCGCGCAGGCATTCGCTGGCCAGCAGGTCGAGTTCGCCGTACAGCCGGGCGAGCCGCTTGCCGTGCTCGGTGACCTCGTCGCCGCGCAGGTAGTCGAGCTCGGTCAGCAGCGCGACGATCCGGTCGAAGGTGCGCGCGATGGTGTTCGTGCGGCCCTCGATGCGGTGCTCCAGCTGCTTGGTGTCGCGCAGCAGCCGGTGGTAGCGCTCGGCCCAACGGGCATGGTCCTCGCGTTCGTCGCACCCGTGGCAGGGGTGGGCGCGGAGCGCGGTGCGCAGCCGGGCGATCTCGCGGTCGTCGGCTGCCTGGGAGCGCCGCTTGCGGTGCCGCTCCGCCGGGATGTGCCCGGCCTTGGTGCGCAGCGCGGAGGCGAGGTCGCGGCGGGACTGCGGGGAGCGCGGGTTGAACGACTTCGGGATCCGCATCCGCTCCAGCGGCTCCACGGGCACCGGGAAGTCGATGGCCGCCAGCCTCTTGACCTGACGCTCGGCGGTCAGCACCAGCGGGCGCGGGCCGTCGTGGTACTCCAGGCCGCGGTGGCCGTTGGAACGGCCCGCGGGCAGTCCCGGGTCCAGCACCAGCGCCAGACCCGCGAACTTGCCGGTGGGGACGTGGATGACATCGCCCGGCTTGAGCTTCTCCAGGGCGACGGCGGCCTCCGCACGCCGCTGGACCGCGCCCTGCCGGGCCAGATCCGTCTCGCGGTCCTTCAGTTCCCTGCGCAGCCGCGCGTACTCCGTGAAGTCGCCGAGATGGCAGGTCATGGACGCCTTGTAGCCGTCAAGGCCCTCCTCGTTGCGCTGGACCTGCCGGGAGATCCCGACGACCGACCTGTCGGCCTGGAACTGCGCGAAGGAGGTCTCCAGCAGTTCGCGCGAGCGGTGCCGCCCGAACTGCTCGACCAGGTTGACCGCCATGTTGTACGACGGCTTGAAGCTGGAGCGCAGCGGGTAGGTGCGGGTGCCGGCCAGGCCCGCCAGGTGGTCGGGGTTCATGGCGCGCTGCCACAGCACCACCGCGTGGCCCTCGACGTCGATGCCGCGGCGGCCGGCGCGACCGGTGAGCTGGGTGTACTCGCCGGGGGTGATGTCGGCGTGCTGCTCGCCGTTCCACTTCACGAGCTTTTCCAGCACCACCGAGCGGGCCGGCATGTTGATGCCGAGGGCGAGGGTCTCGGTGGCGAAGACCGCCTTGACCAGACCGCGCACGAACAGCTCCTCGACGACCTCCTTGAAGGTCGGCAGCATGCCCGCGTGGTGGGCGGCGATACCGCGCTCCAGGCCCTCCAGCCACTCGTAGTAGCCGAGGACGTGCAGGTCCTCGGCCGGGATGGCGGCGGTGCGCTCCTCGACCAGGGCGCGGACCCGCGCGCGTGCCTCCTCGTCGTTGAGCCTCAGGCCCGCGTACAGGCACTGCTGGACGGCGGCCTCGCAGGCGGCGCGGCTGAAGATGAAGGTGATCGCGGGCAGCAGGCCCTCGGCGTCCAGGCGCTCGATGACCTCGGGACGGCTCGGCGTCCAGATCCGGGACCGCTGTCTGCGCTCCCGCTCGCGGTCGGCCTCGCGCATCGCGCGGCCGCGCCGACGGTCCTGGAACGAAGGGCGGCTGGCCTCCATGCGGGCCATGCGCGTGAGGTCGGGGTTGACGGCCTTGCGGTGGCCCTCGCCCTCCTCGAACAGGTCGTACATCCGGCGCCCGGCCAGCACGTGCTGGAACAGCGGAACGGGCCGGTGCTCGGAGACGATCACCTCGGTGTCGCCGCGGACGGTGTCCAGCCAGTCGCCGAACTCCTCGGCGTTGGACACGGTCGCCGACAGGGACACCAGGGTCACCGACTCGGGCAGGTGGATGATCACTTCCTCCCACACGGCGCCGCGGAAGCGGTCGGAGAGGTAGTGCACCTCGTCCATGACCACATAGCCGAGGCCGAGCAGGGTCTGGGAACCGGCGTAGAGCATGTTCCGCAGCACCTCGGTGGTCATCACGACCACCGGGGCCTCGGAATTGAGGCTGTTGTCGCCGGTCAGGAGGCCGACCTTGCCGCTGCCGTAGCGGCGGCACAGGTCGGCGTACTTCTGGTTGGACAGCGCCTTGATCGGCGTCGTGTAGAAGCACTTCCTGCCCTGCTGGAGGGCGAGGTGGACGGCGAACTCGCCCACGATCGTCTTGCCGGAGCCGGTGGGCGCGGCGACCAGTACGCCCTTGCCCGCCTCGAGCGCCTGGCAGGCCTCGATCTGGAACGGGTCGAGGCCGAAGTCGTACATCTCGCGGAATCCCGCGAGCGCGGTGGCCTGCTCGGCAGCTCGCCTGCGCGCTGCCGCGTACCGCTCGGCCGGTGAGAGGTCCTCTGTCATCGTGCTTTCGAGCGTACCGGGCCGCACCGACAACAGGACGATCATTATCCCGATCGTCCCGGGAGCGGAAAAAGCCGGCCGCTCGCGGTGCGAGCGGCCGGCCGGGAAACCTGCGGTGGTGATCAGGTCGCGTCGTCGTACCCGTTGACCCGGTCCGTCTGCTCGGGCAGGGCGCGGCGGGTGGTGACGGGTTCGACCTCGCCGATCTCCTCGGGGGTGAGGTCGAGTTCGGAGGCCTCGTCGTCCGACGGTCCCAGGGCCGCCAGGCGGTCCTTTCGGCGGTCGTTGAACAGGGCGATGATCACCGCGATGAAGTACAGCCCCCAGATCGGCGCCGCCAGCGCCAGCATCGTCAGGGGGTCGGCGCTCGGCGTGGCCACCGCCGCGAACGCCGTGATGCCGACGACCATGCCGCGCCACCAGCCGAGCATGCGTTTCCCGGACAGGATGCCGGTGAGGTTGAGCATGACGAGCAGGAGCGGCATCTCGAACGAGAGGCCGAAGACGACCACCATGCGCGAGACGAGGTCGAGCAGGTCGTCCAGCGGCAGCAGGTTGTCGACGCCCGAGGGGGTGAAGCCGATCAGCACCTTGGCGGTGGTGGGCAGCACGTTGTAGGCGAGGAAGCCGCCCCCGAGGAAGAGCGGCACGCCCGCGCCGACGAAGGCGTAGGCGTACTTCCGCTCGTGCTTGTGCAGGCCGGGAGCGACGAACGCCCACAGCTGGTAGAGCCAGACCGGCGAGGCCAGCACCACGCCGGCCATCAGCGACACCTTCAGTGCCAGGGTGAAGGGTGCCAGCAGACCGTTGATCGTGAGGTGTGCGCAGGTGGTGCTGTTACCCGATTTGGACAGTTCCTCGAAGGACTGCCCACACCCCACCGAGCTCAGCACCGGCTTGGTGATGAAGTTGACGATGTCCTTGTAGAAGAAGGCGGCGACGATCGTCACGACCAGGATCGCCAGGACACCTTTCCCCAGCCGGTTGCGCAGCTCACGGAGGTGATCCGCGAGCGACATCCGCCCCTCGGGGTCCTTCTCCTTCTTGCGGGCGGACTTGAGCAACCCACATCCTCATCTCGTGCAGCGGACCGGAAGGGCTCCGGTCCTCCCGTCAGCGCTGAGTCGTGTCCGTCGGCTCGTTGACCGGGCGCGAGCTGGTCACGTCACCGGGCGCGGCCTGGATGGTGCGCTGGGCCGGGGACTGCTGCTCCTCACCGGCCGGAGTCGCCGAGTTGGCCGCGGTGTTCGACTTCGCTTCGTCCTTCATCGCCTTGGCCTCGCTCTTCAGGATGCGCGCGGACTTGCCGAGCGAGCGCGCCATGTCCGGAAGCTTCTTCGACCCGAAGACCAGGACGATAACCAGAACCAGGAGCACCAGATGCCACGGCTCAAGTGCGTTGCGGAACATAAAGTCTTCACCTTCTCACTGAGGCGGGGCGTCGGGCATGTCCGACCACTCGGACAGGTGTCTGACCATCGTGCTGGCAGCGATCGTAACGTCCGGGGGTGAACGCTGGGCAATCCCCGTGCGTACTCCTGCTGGGCGACCCGTGCCTCTTGGTGCGGGCCATGACCAGCAGCGTACCCGGCCATAGGGGCTGGATGGCAGGGCGAGACGATCGAAAGCGCACGATGTTCGGGACTTCCCGGACTTTCCCGGCAGGACTCACCGCGACTCCAGCGACCGGGCGGCGCTCAGGCTCGCCCGCTCCAGGTCCTCGGCGGCCCGGTTGATGCGCCGCGCCGACTCCGAGACCTGCCGGCCGAGGCGCTGCGCCTCGATGAAGACCCGCACGGCGAGCACTCCGAGGACGGCCATCCCCACGAACCCCGCGGCCACCGCGAACATCGCCCAGAACATGAGCCGAGCCTAGAGGGTCGAGTGCAGGCGCAGCGTGCTGACCCCGCCGCCGGTGAGCAGTTCGACGATCCGCTCGCCGGCCGGCTTGCGGACCGCGGCCCCGCAGTCGGGGCAGGTGAACGAGTAGAAGGTGGTGCGGCTGCTGGCGCCGACGACCAGGCGCAGCGCGCTCGCGCCGAGATCGAACCGGCCCCGGCAGTCGGGGCAGGCCGCCCGGAACACCACCGGAGTCACGCTCCGCATCCCGGCGAACGCCGCCGCCACCGACATCTCGCGCACCCCAGCCGTCGCCGACTCGCTCAAAGCCCCTGCTCCTGCCTGTCGTACCGACCGTCGTGAACCACGTCCGCACCCCGGGGCTCTCCCGCCGCCACGGCGTCCGCGGGGGCCCCGGCCCCGTCGTTGTTCGCCGGCTCGTAGGCCGCCAAGGCCTCACGGGCCGCCTGCCGGGCGCTGTCGGCCAGCTCCCGCGGGGCGACGATCCGGCCGTCCCGGCCCAGGCGCAGCGCCAGCCGCCTGAGCGACGCCGGATCGGGCGTGCGCAGAGTGATACGCAGCCCGCCGTCGGGAAGCTCATCGGCGCTGTCGTGCGGGTAGTACTCGGCGACCCAGCGGCCACCGGGACCGACCTCGACGACCACCTCCGGATCCTCCGCGGCCGGCTGGACCAGGGCCTGCGACAGGTCGCGCAGCTCCATCTCCGGCGGCGCCGAGGGCTCGTCGAGGATCTTGATCTCGGCGACCCGGTCGAGCCGGAAGGTGCGCCGCGCCTCGGAGCGGCGGCACCAGGCCTCCACATAGGTGTGCCCGACGCTGACCAGACGGATGGGGTCGATCTCGCGCTCGGTGACCTCGTCGCGGGCCGGTGAGTAGTAGCGGATCCACAGCCGGCGGCGCTCGGAGATCGCCCGGTCCACGTCGGCGAAGACCCCGCCCTCGGACTCGAAGGTCACCGACAGCCGGGAGCTGGCCCCGGCGGCCTCCCCGGCCGCGGCCTCCACCTTGGCCGTGGCCCGCAGCAGGGCCTGCCGGTCGCTCTCCCGCAGTCCGGGCAGCATGGCCACCGCGCGGGCCGCCACCAGCAGCGCGGTCGCCTCGTCGGCGGCCAGCCGCAGCGGCTCGGCCGCCTCCGCCCCGAGCGCGGCGGGGTTGTGCCACCAGATGCGCTCGCCGTCGGTGTCGATGTCGAGCAGATCGCCGCCCCGGAAACTCGTACCGCACATGGGCAGTACGTCGAGGTCGGAGACCAGTTCGTCCTCGGTGATGCCGAAGGCGCGCGCCACGTCCTCGATCCGGGCGCCGGGGCGCTCCCTGAGATACGTCACCAGGGAGAGCATCCGCCGGGTCTGGTCGATGGCGCTCGCGGGCCTGACCGGTTTGCCTGCCACAGTGTCGCTCCGCTCCCCCTCAGCCCCCGGCCACGGCACGCAGCCGGTCCAGCACGTCCGCCCGCAGCTCGGCCGGCTCCAGAACCACCACGTCCGGTCCGAACTCCACCAGCCAGGCGTCCAGCCCGTGCCCGTACGGGATGTCCAACTCGTCCCAGCCGTCTCCGAGTTCCCGCACAGCGGTGGCCTTCGCCCGAAGGGGGTACCCGGCATCGGCGCGCAGCCGGATCCGCGCGGAGCGGTCGGCGCTCTCGCCCGCCCAGCTCGCCACGGTCTCGCGGACGGTGACGACGTCCGGGACCGGCGCGGTGAAGCCGCTGCCCCGCGAGCGGACCCTGCCGGTGATCCTGGAGAGCCGGAAGACCCGCTCGGCGCCCCGGTCGCGGTCGAAACCGGCCAGGTACCAGTGACCGCGCCAGCACTCCAGCGCCCACGGCTCGACGTGCCGGGTCCCGGGCTGGGCGGCGTTGGCCTTGCGGTAGTCGAAGACGACCGGCCGGCGGTCGCGGCAGGCGAGCATCAGCGGCTCGAAGGCGGCCTCGTGCACCGGGATGCGCGGCTCCAGCGCGCCGTGCGCCTCGTAGGGGTCGACGTCCTCGGGCAGCCCGGCGGCACGCAGCTTCTGCAGGGCGCCGCTGGCCGCTCCGGCCAGCCGGGCCTGCTGCCAGACCTTGGCGGCCAGACCGAGCGCGGCGGCCTCCTCGGCGTCCAGGGTGATGGGCGGCAGCCGGTTGCTGTCCCGGCGGGCCAGGTAGCCGACCTCGCCGTCCAGGCCCTCGACGGTCTCGATGACCAGCCCGAGCTCACGCAGGTCGTCCTTGTCCCGCTCGAACATGCGGTTGAAGGAGTCGTCGGACGCCGCGGCGGCACCCTTCTCCGACCCAGGGGCCACGCCCCTGTCCCGGCCGGAGGCCACGCTTCTGTCGCGGCCGGAGGCCTCGACGTAGGCCTCGATGGACTCCCGCAGCTCCCGCTTGCTCAGCGGCCGCCGCGTCCCGAGCAGGCACAGCGCCAGGTTCATCAGCCGCTCGGCCTTGGCAATGGCCATCGACGCCCTTCACCTTCCGTATGGTCCTTACGACCGATGACCGTACCGCCCCGCAGCGTACGGACAAAAGCCGAGGCCCATGCCCGGACAGGCATGGGCCACGGATGATCGGATCCCGCACGGATCCGATGCGCGACGATCAGACCGCGACCAGGTCGCAGACGAAGATCAGCGTCTCGCCCGGCTTGATCCGGCCACCCGCGCCGCGGTCGCCGTAGGCGAGGTGCGGCGGGATGGTCAGCTGACGGCGTCCGCCGACCTTCATGCCCTGCACACCCTGGTCCCAGCCGGCGATGACCTGGCCGACACCCAGCTGGAAGCGGAGCGGCGTACCGCGGTTCCAGGAGGCGTCGAACTCCTCGCCGCTGGAGAAGGCCACGCCGACGTAGTGGACGGCGACGGTGTCGCCGGCCTTGGCCACCGGCCCGTCGCCCTCCCAGATCTCCTTGATCTCGAGATCCGCCGGGGGCTCGCCGCCCGGGAAGTCGATCTCGGGCTTCTCGATGCTCACGTGTTTCTCCTGCTCATCTACGACAAGGCAACCTGCACAGTCTTACATCCCCGCCGCCTGCGCGCCCGCGCCGGGAGACCGTGGCGCGGCGCTACATCGCCGCCAGGATGTCCACCGTGAAGACCAGCACCGAGTCCTTCTTGATGCCGCTGTTGGGGGGCGGGTTGTCGCCGTAGCCCAGGGCCGGCGGGACGACGATCAGGACCCGGCTGCCGACCTTCTTGCCGGCCAGTCCGTCGGCCCAGCCCTTGACGACCTGCTGAAGGGAGAACGAGGTCAGCGCATCGCGCTTGTACGTCGAGTCGAACTCCTTGCCGCCGTCCCACAGCACGCCCTTGTACTGGACGAGCACGGTGTTCTGCGGCTTGACCACGGGACCGTCGCCCTCGATCACGTAGTCGGCCACGAGCTTCTTGGGCGCGGCCGTCTTGGGCACGGTGACGGACGGGGCCGCGCCGTCGGTGTTGGTGCCGACCTTCGGCAGGTCGGCGTTGTCCTGGGCGACCGTCTTGCCCTTGGCCGAGCTCTTGGCGTTGAAGGTGTCCTGGATGTCGACGACGAACACCAGCGTGTCGGTGCCCTTGATCCCGGCCTGGGCGTTGCCCTGCGTGCCGTATCCCCAGGTGGGCGGCACGGAGAACAGGACGCGGCTGCCCACCTTCTTGCCCGCGAGGGCATAGCGCCAGCCGTCGATGATCGTGCCCTGGGCGAGCTGGATGACCAGGGGGGCCTTGCGGTCGTAGGAGTTGTCGAAGAGCTTCGCCGAGTTCCAGATCTGGCCCAGGTAGTGCGCCTGGACGTAGTCGTTCTCCGCGATGGTGCGGCCGCCGCCCGCGATCACCGTCTTGACGGCGATGTCCTTCGACGGGTCACCACTGCCCTTGGCGACGGTCGGCTTCTCGCCGAACTTCGTGCCCGCGGTGATCGCCGGCAGCGGCCCGGAGACGATCTTCGGCGAAGGCGCCGCGGACGGCTCGGAGGGCGACGGCGACGGCGACGCGCTCTCGCTGGCCTTGCTCGAATCGGTCTTGTCGTTGCCGCAGGCGGCCAGGGTGACAAGTCCTGCGGGTACGGAAAGAAGAAGTGAGCGTCGGCGCACGGTGGGAGCCTCGTAATCGGTCGATCTTCTGATGGCGTGCGCGCAACTCTACGTCGTGAGCGGGGCGCCGTACGGTGAACGTACGGCGCCCGTGTGGCGTTCCGGTTCTCGTGCCGAACCGCTGTCCTCGTCCCGCCGGGCTCACATTCCGGCGATCAGCTTCTCCACCCGGTCGTCCACCGAACGGAACGGGTCCTTGCACAACACCGTCCGTTGTGCCTGGTCGTTGAGCTTGAGGTGCACCCAGTCGACGGTGAAGTCCCTGCGCTGCTCCTGCGCCCGCCGGATGAAATCGCCGCGCAGCCGTGCCCGAGTGGTCTGCGGGGGGACCGACTTGCCCTCGAAGATCTTCAAGTCGTTGCAGATCCGGGTGGCTTGGCCCTTCTTCTCCAGCAGGTAGTACAGGCCACGACGGCGGTGGATGTCGTGGTAGGCGAGGTCTATCTGGGCGACCCGCGGGTGCGACATGGTCATGTTGTGCTTGGCCCGGTACCGCTCGATGAGCTTGTACTTCATCACCCAGTCGATCTCGGTGCCGATGCGGTCGAGGTCCTCGCTCTCGATCGCGTCCAGCGTGCGGCCCCACAGCTCCAGCACCTGCTCCACCGTGCCGGTGCGGATACCGCGCCGCTCGCAGAAGTCCACGGCCTTCTCGTAGTACTCCCGCTGCACCTCGAGCGCGGAGGCCTCCCGGCCGCTGGCCAGGCGCACCTTGCGGCGGCCCGTGATGTCGTGGCTGACCTCGCGGATCGCCCGGATCGGGTTCTCCAGGGTCAGGTCGCGCATCACCGTGCCCGCCTCGATCATGCGCAGCACCAGATCGGTCGCGCCCACCTTGAGCAGCATCGTCGTCTCGGACATGTTGGAGTCGCCGACGATGACGTGCAGCCGCCGGTAGCGCTCCGCGTCCGCGTGCGGCTCGTCGCGGGTGTTGATGATGGGCCGCGAACGGGTGGTCGCCGAGGAGACGCCCTCCCAGATGTGCTCGGCCCGCTGGCTCACGCAGTACACCGCCCCGCGCGGGGTCTGCAGCACCTTGCCCGCCCCGCAGAGCAGCTGCCTCGTGACCAGGAACGGGATGAGGATGTCCGCGAGACGCGAGAACTCTCCGTGCCGTGCCACCAGATAGTTCTCGTGGCAGCCGTAGGAGTTGCCCGCCGAGTCGGTGTTGTTCTTGAAAAGGTAGACGTCGCCCGCGATTCCCTCCTCGTGCAGGCGTCGCTCCGCGTCCACCAGGAGTCCTTCGAGAATGCGCTCGCCGGCCTTGTCGTGGGTGACCAGTTCGATCACATTGTCACACTCGGGTGTCGCGTATTCCGGGTGTGACCCCACATCGAGATAGAGCCGGGCGCCGTTTCGCAGAAAGACATTGCTGCTGCGGCCCCATGACACGACACGGCGGAAGAGGTACCGCGCCACCTCGTCAGGCGACAGGCGGCGCTGTCCCCTGAACGTGCACGTGACGCCGTACTCGTTCTCCAGCCCGAAAATGCGGCGGTCCATGACTGAACATTACGCCCGATCCTCTGCGCTCAAACGGGGTTCGGCAGCACGATTTGGATCATTTTCCGATGAAGCGGCAACCACCGCCCGTCCAGCGGGAGCTGTGAGGACCCGCCCGGTGACCAGCAACACGAGCAGCGACACGGCCCCGGCGGCGCCCGGCACGGCGAAGCCCCAGAGCGCACCACCCTCCTCGACCACCGGGCCCGCGACACCCGTTCCGACGGACGCGCCCACGGTGAACGTCGTCACCAGCCAGGAAAAGGCCTCGGTCACCGTGCCGGCCGGAGCGTGCCGATCCACGATGATGAACGCGCAGGCGATGCACGGCGCCAGGAACACCCCGGCCAGCACCGTCAGCGCCACCATGGCCACCGCCCCGGGCATCAGCAGCAGCGGCAGGTAACACACCGCCAGAAGCCCCACCAGCAGGCGCAGTCGCCGCTCGGGCGCGCCCGCCCACTGGCGCGCGCCGTAGACGGCACCGCCGACCAGCGCGCCCAGCCCCAGGGCTGCCATCAGCCAGCCGTACACCGCGTCACCGCCGTGGTCGTCGGCGTAGGGCACCGCCGCCACCGTGATGGAGCCCATGGCGACACCGACGAAGAGGAACGCACCGAGCAGCGCCAGCAGACCGGGCGAGCGCAGCGCGCCCAGCCAGTGCGCCTCCCGGGGCGCCGAACGCCAGGCCCGCGAGGGCGGCGAGGCGACCACGGACAGTGCGCCCAGCACGCCGACGGCGTTCAGCACCACCAGCGCCGCCTGCGCCGACCACAGCGAGACGCAGAGGGTCACGAGCAACGGGCCGACGGTGAACATCACTTCCTGCGCCACGGCATCCATCGCGTACGCCGTGTGCACCTGGCCCTCCCTGCGCAGCACCGAGGGCCACAGCGCCCGCAGCCCGCCCTCCAGCGGCGGCGTGAAGAGCCCGGCGGCCGCCACGGCCGTGTACGCCACGGCGGGTGGCTGGGTGCCGTTCAGGGCGAAGACCGTCATCGCCAGCGCCGCGGCGAGCGCGGCGGGCAGCTGGACGCGGGGCTGCCCGTACAGGTCCACCAGGCGCCCGAGCACGGGCTGGCCCACCGCGTTGGCCACGCCGTACACCGCCGCCAGCGCCCCCGCGAGGCTGTACGTGCCGCCCTCCGCGCGGACGAACAGCACGATGGCGATCGCCGCGGTGGCGTTGGGCAGCCGCCCCACAAGGGTGCCGGTCAGCAGCCTGGCGGCGTGCCTCGCCCTGAGGATCTCCAGGTATCCCCCGAATCCCACGGCCATCGCCTGCCTTCCACTGGTTCGCCCGAGGTGCTGGAGCAACCTCTGGTGTTACGTATAACGTCCTCGGCCATACGTACCATGTGCGCTGTTCACCAGTCCAGACGAAGGAGCGTCCCCGCGGTGGCACCAAGCAGCACGCGCCCCACCAGCCGTGACGTCGCGCACGCCGCCGGGGTGTCCCAGGCCGCCGTCTCCCTGGTCCTCGGCGACAAGTGGCGCGGCCGGGTGTCGCAGGCGACCGCCGAACGGGTGCGCCGGGCGGCCGAGGAACTCGGCTACCGGCCCAACCTCGCCGCCCGCAATCTGCGGCTCGGCCGCACCCGGACCGTGCTCCTGGTCGTCCCCGCGCTGACCACCGAGTTCTTCGCCGGCGTCTACACCGGCGCCGCCCGCGTCGCCGCCGAGCACGGCTTCGGCGTCGTCCTCTACCCCTCCCCCGAGGGCATCGGCCCGGCCCGGAACCCGTTCGCCTCGGCCCAGGCGGCGCTGGACGGCGTGATCGCCTCCTCCATGGCCGCCGACGCGCTCACCGCGATCCGCGGCGACCAGCTGCCGCTGGTCATGCTGGACAGCGACCCCGCGGGCAGCCTGGGTGCCGCGACCGTCAACCTGGACATCGCCGACGGCGTACGCCAGGTCGCCGACCATCTGCTCGGGCTCGGTCACCGGCGCTTCCTGCACCTCGCGGCGGACGTGGCCTCCTGGACCTTCGAGGTGCGGGCCAGGGAGCTCGGCGCCCGGGTGGGCGCGGTGCCCGGCACCTCGGTGCGCACCGCCCGCGCCCCCATCTCCATCGAGGACGCCAGGGCCGCCACCGAGGCCGCCCTGAGCGCCCCCGGACCCCGGCCCACCGCGCTGGTCTGCGACGACGACAAGCTCGCCGCCGGCGCCTACAAGGCCCTGCGCCGCCTCGGCCTGCGCGTGCCCGACGACGTCTCCGTCACCGGCCTCGACGATCTCGCCCTGGCCACCGCCATCGACCCCGAGCTCACCACCGTGCGGCTGGACGCCGAGCTGTTCGGCGAACGGGGCATGCACGCCCTGCTGGCCGTCCTGGAGGGCCGCGCTCCCGCCGGCGGGGACATCCCCGTGGAACTCGTGGTACGGGGCTCCACGGTGCCGCCCGGCCCCTCCTGAAACCGCCCGGCCGCCCGAAAACGTCCGGTGCCCCGGCCTTCCAGCAGGCCGGGGCACCGGAACGGGGCTGCGGAGCGGGACTACTTCTCCTCGGAACCGTCCTCCTCGGCGCTCTCCGCCTCGGTCGCCGCGCCGTCGGCCTCGAGCAGCCTGCCCAGCTGACGGCCCACGATGCGCTTGAACTTGCGCTTCTGCGGACGCGTACGGTCCAGCACCGCCACCTCCAGGCGCTCGGCGGGGATCTCCCGCTCGCTGCCGTTGGTGTCACGGGACAGGGCCTGGACGGCCAGCTTCAGCGCCTCGGCCAGCGACATGCCGTCCCGGTGGCGCTGGTCCAGGTAGCCGCTGATCTGCTCGGCGTTGCCGCCGACCGCGACCGAGCCGTGCTCGTCCACGATCGAGCCGTCGTGCGGCAGCCGGTAGATCTGGTCGCCGTCCGGGGTCTCCCCCACCTCGGCGACCACCAGCTCCACCTCGTACGGCTTCTCGGCGGCGCTGGAGAAGATCGTGCCCAGCGTCTGGGCGTACACGTTCGCCAGGCCGCGGGCGGTCACGTCGTCCCGGTCGTAGGTGTAACCGCGCAGGTCGGCGTAGCGGACGCCGCCGATGCGCAGGTTCTCGTACTCGTTGTACTTGCCGGCGGCCGCGAACGCGATCCGGTCGTAGATCTCGCTGAACTTGTGCAGCGCGCGGGACGGATTCTCACCGACGAACACGATTCCGTCGGCGTACTGCAGCACGACCAGGCTGCGGCCACGCGCGATGCCCTTGCGGGCGTACTCCGCCCGGTCGGCCATGGCCTGCTGAGGTGAGACATAGAACGGCGTCGACACCGGTTATCCGTCCCTTTCTGTAGAAGTCACTGGATCACCCCGAACAAGAACCGGGCGCCGGCTACAGCAGCGCGGCCCGCGGGCCGTCCGGCTGCTCCAGGCGCCGCTGGAGCACCGAGCGGGCGATCTCCGAGGACTCGTCCTCGGTGAGCCGGCGGAATCCGTCCTCGGTGATCACGGTGACGATCGGATAGATCCGGCGGGCGACATCGGGACCACCGGTCGCCGAGTCGTCGTCTGCCGCGTCGTACAGGGCCTGGACCACCAGCGTCGTGGCCTCGGCCTCGGTCAGGTCCTCCCGGAAGAGCTTCTTCATGGCGCCGCGCGCGAAGATCGAGCCGGAGCCGGTGGCCGCGTAGCCGTGCTCCTCGGAACGGCCGCCCGTCACGTCGTAGGAGAAGATCCGGCCCTTCTCGCGGTCCAGGTCGTACCCCGCGAAGAGCGGGACCACGGCCAGTCCCTGCATGGCCATGCCCAGGTTGGAGCGGATCATGGTCGACAGACGGTTCGCCTTGCCCTCCAGCGAGAGCTGCGTCCCCTCGACCTTCTCGAAGTGCTCCAGCTCCAGCTGGAACAGCTTCACCATCTCCACCGCCAGACCGGCGGTGCCGGCGATACCGACGGCCGAGTACTCGTCCGCCGGGAACACCTTCTCGATGTCCCGCTGCGCGATCACGTTCCCCATCGTCGCCCGCCGGTCACCGGCCAGGACGACGCCGCCCGGGAAGGCCGTCGCCACGATGGTGGTGCCGTGCGGCGCCTCGACCACCCCCTGGGTCGGCGGCAGCTGCCGCTTCCCCGGCAGCAGCTCCGGCTGGTGCTCGGCGAGAAAGTCCATGAACGAGGCGGACCCAGGCGTCAGGAAGGCGGCCGGTAGACGCCCGGTGCTACGAGTGTTGGCTTCCACGCGTTTCCTTCCGGGTAGTCGGCAGCTCGGTCCACCGCTTCGGGATCGTCCCTCAACAGGCCGAGGCCGGAGTTGCAGTTGATGCACAGTACGCCACGGACCCTACCCGCCTCGCGGCGGTGATCCACATGATCGGCGGAAGCCCTGAAGCCGCTCCCGACGAGCCCCTCACCGAGCCCCCGCGCGGGCGGCCGGCGCCCGGAAACGAAGGCCGCGCGCGGTACGGCCTCACCGCACCGCACGCAGCTCCTCGCCAACCGGCTCGTTCGCCACCGCTCCACGCGCCTTCCTTTCGATTCTTCGACCCCGGGAAAACCAGGGAATCCAAGGGACCCGGGAAATCCAAGGGAATCGAAGGAAGAAGCGGCTTACTGACCGCTTATCGGGCGTTTACTGACCACCCTTTTGCACGAAGGACCGCACGAAGTCCTCTGCGTTCTCCTCGAGGACGTCGTCGATCTCGTCGAGGACGGAGTCCACGTCGTCGCTCAGCTTCTCGTGGCGTTCCTTGAGGTCGTCCGTGGCCTGCGCGTCCTGGGACTGTTCCTCGATCTCCTCGGTGGAACGCGTGGCCTTCTGCTGCCCGCCGCCGGTGTCCTTCGTTGCCATAACCCTCACCCCGCTCAGTTCGCCCGACATGGTCGGCATTACGGCCGATCGGTGATGTTCCGACCCTACAAGCCGGGTCCGACATCGGCCCCGCACTTTCTCCAACGTACGAGGGCCACCTCGATGATTCCCGGCGCCGGGGATTTCCACCCTGGAAGACCCGTCCGTTCCGGGATCCGCTCAGCCGCCGGAGAGCACCCTGACCAGGTCTTCGGCGGTACGGCAGCGGTCGAGGAGCTCCTTGACGTGATTACGCGTTCCGCGAAGCGGTTCCAGGGTTGGGACGCGCTGGAGCGAGTCCCGGCCCGGCAGATCGAAGATCACCGAGTCCCAGGAGGCCGCGGCGACGTCGTCGGCGTACTGCTCCAGGCAGCGGCCGCGGAAGTACGCGCGTGTGTCCTCCGGCGGCTTCCTGCGGGCCCGGTCCACCTCGGTCTCGTCCAGCAGGCGCTTGATGCGGCCCCGGGCCACCAGGCGGTTGTACAGGCCCTTGTCGGGGCGTACGTCCGCGTACTGGAGGTCGACGAGGTGCAGGCGGGCGGCGTCCCAGTCGAGGCCGTCACGGCGCCGGTAGCCCTCCATGAGCTCCCGCTTGGCGACCCAGTCCAGCTCGCCGGCCAGGCTCATGGGGTCGTTCTCGAGCCGGTTGAGCGTGTCCTCCCAGCGGGACAGCACGTCCTTGGTCTGCTCGTCGGCGTCCGCGCCGAACCGCTCCTCCACGTACTTGCGCGACAGCTCGTAGTACTCCATCTGGAGTTGCACCGCGGTGAGTGTCCGGCCGCTGCGCAGTGTGATCAGGCGCTTGAGGCCCGGGTCGTGCGAGACCTGGTGGAGCGTGCGCACGGGCTGGTCGACGGCCAGGTCCACGGCGATGAAGCCGTCCTCGATCATGGACAGGACCAGGGCGGTCGTGCCCAGCTTGAGGTAGGTGGAGATCTCGGAGAGGTTGGCGTCGCCGATGATCACATGCAGGCGCCGGTACTTCTCCGCGTCGGCATGGGGCTCGTCGCGCGTGTTGATGATCGGCCGCTTGAGTGTGGTCTCCAGACCGACCTCGACCTCGAAGTAGTCCGCGCGCTGGCTGAGCTGGAAGCCGTGCTCGTGGCCGTCCTGGCCGATGCCGACACGGCCGGCGCCCGTGATGACCTGACGGGAGACGAAGAAGGGCGTGAGGTGGCGCACGATGTCGGAGAAGGCGGTCTCCCGCTTCATCAGGTAGTTCTCGTGCGTGCCGTAGGAGGCGCCCTTGTTGTCGGTGTTGTTCTTGTAGAGGTGGATCGGCTGGGCGCCGGGCAGCTGGGCCGCCCGCTCCGCGGCCTCGGCCATGATCCGTTCGCCGGCCTTGTCCCACAGAACGGCGTCGCGCGGGTTGGTGACCTCGGGCGCGCTGTACTCCGGGTGGGCATGGTCGACGTAGAGCCGTGCGCCATTGGTGAGGATGACGTTGGCCAGGCCGATGTCCTCGTCGGTGAGCTGGCTGGCGTCGGCCGCCTCGCGGGCGAGGTCGAAGCCCCGGGCGTCCCGAAGCGGGTTCTCCTCCTCGAAGTCCCAGCGGGCCCGGCGCGCCCGGTGCATGGCCGCCGCGTAGGCGTTGACGATCTGGGATGAGGTGAGCATGGCATTGGCATTGGGGTGGCCGGGGACGGAGATCCCGTACTCCGTCTCGATGCCCATTACTCGCCGTACGGTCATGCGGCCCTCCTTGCCCGGCGGCACCCTCGGTCGTGGGCGTCGCTCAAGTACCGCTGATGCCCGGGTGCCTGTGCGGTGCCCGTCCCCGCACTGCGCAACCCGGCGGTACGAAAGAGCCTAGAACGCCTTTGCGCTGGTGGGGAGATCATTTGCGTCATTGCCTGCTCCATGCGGTGGCCCGGAAACAGCGGACTGCGGGTACCCCGTGGAGGGCACCCGCAGCCACCCTGCTTTTACAGGTACTGACCGGTGTTCGCCACCGTGTCGATGGAGCGTCCGGTGTCCGCGCCCTGCTTTCCGGTGATGAGGGTGCGGATGTAGACGATCCGCTCGCCCTTCTTTCCGGAGATCCGGGCCCAGTCGTCCGGGTTGGTGGTGTTGGGCAGGTCCTCGTTCTCCTTGAACTCGTCCACGCAGGCCTGGAGCAGGTGGGAGACGCGGAGACCCTTCTGGTTCTTCTCGAGGAAGTCCTTGATCGCCATCTTCTTGGCGCGCCCGACGATGTTCTCGATCATGGCGCCGGAGTTGAAGTCCTTGAAGTAGAGGACTTCCTTGTCGCCGTTGGCGTAGGTGACCTCCAGGAAGCGGTTCTCCTCGGTTTCGGCGTACATGTGCTCCACCGCGGTCTGGATCATGCCCTGGACCGTGGCGTCCTTGGCGCCGCCGTGTTCCGCGAGGTCGTCCGAGTGCAGCGGGAGGCGCTCGGTGAGGTACTTCCCGAAGATGTCCTTCGCCGCCTCGGCGTCCGGACGCTCGATCTTGATCTTCACATCGAGGCGGCCGGGCCGCAGGATGGCCGGGTCGATCATGTCCTCGCGGTTGGAGGCGCCGATCACGACCACGTTCTGCAGGCCTTCCACACCGTCGATCTCGGCGAGCAGCTGGGGGACGATGGTGTTCTCCACGTCCGAGCTGACACCGGAGCCGCGGGTGCGGAAGAGGGACTCCATCTCGTCGAAGAAGACGATCACGGGGGTGCCCTCGCCGGCCTTCTCACGGGCACGCTGGAAGACGAGGCGGATCTGCCGCTCGGTCTCGCCGACGTACTTGTTCAGCAGCTCCGGGCCCTTGATGTTGAGGAAGAAGCTCTTGCCCGCCGCCTGCCCGGTGACCTCGGCGACCTTCTTGGCGAGCGAGTTCGCGACGGCCTTGGCGATGAGCGTCTTGCCGCAGCCGGGGGGCCCGTAGAGCAGGACACCCTTCGGCGGGCGCAGCTCGTGCTCCTTGAACAGGTCCGGGTAGAGGTACGGCAGCTCCACGGCGTCCCGGATGGCCTCGATCTGGTTGCCGAGACCGCCGATCTGCTCGTAGCCGATGTCGGGCACCTCTTCGAGGACGAGTTCCTCGACCTCGCTCTTGGGCACGACCTCGTAGACGTAGCCGGACCTGGGTTCGAGCAGGAGCGCGTCGCCGGGGCGGATGGTGACGTCCAGCAGCGGCTCGGCGAGCCGTACCACCCGCTCCTCGTCGGTGTGCCCGAGCACCAGGGCGCGCTCGCCGTCCTCGAGGATCTCCTTGAGGGTGACGATGTCGCCGACGCGCTCGAACTCCATGGCCTCGACCACGTTGAGTGCTTCGTTGAGCATCAGTTCCTGGCCGCGCCTGAGCTCGTCGAGCTCGACGCTGGGGCTGACGTTCACCCGGAGCTTGCGGCCGCCGGTGAAGATGTCGGCGGTGCCGTCCTCGTTGGCCTGGAGGAAGACGCCGAAGCCGGCCGGCGGCTGGGCGAGCCGGTCGACCTCTTCCTTGAGGGCCACGATCTGGTCGCGGGCCTCGCGGAGCGTGTTCGCGAGGCGTTCGTTCTGCGCGGACACGCCGGCCAGGTTGGTCTGCAACTCGACGATCCGCTCTTCGAGAATCCTCGTGTGACGCGGAGAGTCGGCGAGCTTGCGGCGCAGGACGGCGATCTCCTGCTCAAGGTAGGCGATCTGCCCGGCCGGGTCGTCGGACCCGCGTCCCGGGCGGATGCCGCGGTTCATGTCGTCGTCGTGGGCTGCCACGGTCCTCACCTCCTCCAAGGGGAGCTGGACGCTTCCAGACCCTACCTGGGTGGGTGTCGATTGAAACCCCTAGATCACAAAGACTGTCGGGGTGTGTCCGATCTTCACCCTTGCGCTCTCCCTCACGCCAGGGGAATACCCACCGAACATGATTGGAAAGCGGGCAGAGGTAGGGTCGACACGTTCAACACCCGTCAGAGCTGGCCGGATTCCCGTACGGCTCGACGTGATACGGCAGGAGAGATGACCGTGCAGCAGCGGACCTCGGACGGTGGCGAGGCACTGGAGGTCTGGATCGACCAGGACCTGTGTACCGGCGACGGCATCTGCGCGCAATACGCGCCGGAGGTCTTCGAGCTGGACATCGACGGTCTGGCCTATGTGAAGACCCCGGAGGACGAGCTCCTTCAGGAGGCGGGAGCGGCAACGCCCGTGCCGCTTCCGCTTCTCACGGACGTGGTGGACTCGGTCAAGGAGTGCCCCGGCGAGTGCATCCACGTGCGCCGCGTTTCGGACAGGGTCGAGGTGTACGGACCTGACGCGGAGTGACCGCTCCGGTGCGACGCGTCACCGTTGTCTGTTTTCTCACATTTTCAGGGAGTGTCGTCAGACACCGCGTGCCCCGGCGTCCGCGGAGCGGACGAACGCGCCGTTCTGCCACCGCCACTTCACGCTGTCCTTGAGGTCGGGGCAGCAATTGGGCACGTCGGACGAGGAGTAGCCGAGCAGGGTTGCGGTAACGGCGCCGTCGCGGACGGCGAAGTCCGTGACCGAGTACCGGTCCTTGACCTCGACGAGGGTGGCGACCACGCGGGGCTCGGCGGCACCGGCGGCCTGGGTGAGGACGTAGACGGCGTCGGGCGGGGTGCCCATGGGGGCGTCGCAGTGCACGACGGCCACGGTCTCCGGTCTGCCGTCCCCGTCGAGGTCACCGGAGGCCTTCTTCGCCACCACGGCCCGCACCGGACCGCAGTCGATCGGGAAGGTCACGCCGGTGGTGCTCGGGGCCGGCCCGGTGGCGGGGGCGGACTTCGCGCGGGTGCCCTGCGGCTGGGCGGCCGTGGCCGAGCCGGGCTGCACGAGCGAGGAGAGGGCGACCACACCGGCGACCGCGGTGGCGGTGGCCATCCAGTGGATGGGGCGGGTATGCGTGTGGGCCAGTTCCGGAACGGCGGATTGCTGCACTAGGAGCATCTCCTGCGAGGGCTGTGCCGGTGGGGGTGGCCAGCATCGTGCCACACGTCACAGTGCGGGGGAACGGCGGGGTGGGGATCAACGTGAGGGCGCCGTGGCGGAGTTCCCCGCGGCCCGTCGGGAACTCCGCCACGGCGCCCCTGTGTTGCGTGCGTGGCGGGACGCGTCAGCGGGCGGCGCCGCCGTCGGCGTTGGGGCCCTCGTAGTCGTCGCCGTAGGCGCCCTTGGCGGGCCGGCGGCGGCGCATGGGCGGCTCGACGCCGTCCGCGAGCCGGCGGGCGGTGAGCAGGAAGCCGGTGTGGCCGATCATGCGGTGGTCCGGGCGGACGGCCAGGCCCTCGATGTGCCAGTTGCGGATCATCGTCTCCCAGGCGGTCGGCTCGTTGAAGCAGCCGATCTCGCGGATGGACTCCACGGTCCGGGCGAGCTGGGTGGTGGTCGCGACGTAGCAGCACAGGATGCCGCCGGGGACGAGCGCCTTGGAGACGGCCTCCAGGCACTCCCAGGGGGCGAGCATGTCGAGGATGACGCGGTCGACGTCGGTGTCGGAGAGGTTGTCCTGGAGGTCTCCGACCGTGAGCTGCCAGGCGGGGTGCGGGCCGCCGAAGTAGCGCTCCACGTTCGCCTGCGCGATCTCGGCGAAGTCGGCGCGGCGCTCGTAGCTGTGCAGCATGCCCTGGTCGCCGATGGCCCGCAGCAGGAAGCTGCTGAGCGAACCGGAGCCGACGCCGGCCTCCACGACGCGCGCGCCGGGGAAGATGTCGGCGAAGGCGAGGATCTGCCCGGCGTCCTTGGGGTAGACGACGGCTGCCCCGCGGGGCATGGACAGGACGTAGTCGGGGAGCAGGGGGCGCAGCGCGAGGTAGGCGACGTTGCCGGTGGTGCGGACAACGCTGCCCTCGGGTGCGCCGATCAGTTCGTCGTGCGGGAAGGACCCCTTGTGGGTGTGGAAGTTCTTCCCTGCTTCGAGCGTGAACGTGTAGTGGCGGCCCTTGGGGTCGGTCAGCTGTACCTGGTCCCCGACCTTGAAGGGCCCGCGGCGGCGGGCGGCACCGGTCGGTTCGGACATGTGACCAGCCTACCGGTCCCCGGCGGGCCCTCCGACCACGCTGACGGGCCCTACGCGGAGGCCGACGGGCGGGCCATGGCCTTGACGAAGGCGCGCTCCACGTCGGCCGCGGACAGCACGCCGTAGATCTCTCCGGTCTCCTCCACCACGAGGTACTCGGTCGCCGGGGTGGCGCGCAGCACGTCCAGGAGGTCCTCTCCGGCGAGTTCGACGGAGACGCGCATGCCGTCGGTGAGCTCCTGGGCGAGTTCGCTGGCGTAGACCCAGGGGCGGCGGTGCTCGGGTACGCCGACGATTGCGGACTCGCGGACGAGGGAGAGCGGCTCGCCGTGGCCGTCGACGACGACCAGGGCGCGGGCGCCGGCGGCGTTGGCGCGGCGCAGGGCCTCGGCCAGGGAGGTGTTGCCCTCGACCGGGACGGCGCGGCGGGTGAGGGCGCGGGCGCGCAGTTCGGGGAGGTGCTCGCGCAGCCGGGCCATGCGCAGGCTGTTGCCGGCGCCGGTCCAGATGATCGCGGCCAGGATGGCGGCGAGCAGGGCGTTGGTGACGGTGCCCATGCCGACGCTGTCCTCGGCGGTGGGGCCGAGTGCGCCGGACTGGGTGACCAGGGGCAGTCCGATCAGGACGGCGACCGCGAGCGCGCGGCCGACCCAGGCGGCGGCGATCGTGCCGCTCATCGGCCTGCCGGTGATCTTCCAGACGACGGCGCGGAGCATGCGGCCGCCGTCGAGGGGCAGGCCGGGCAACAGGTTGAAGGCGGCGACGATGAGGTTCGAGATCATCAGGCCGGCCAGCAGGACACCGGCGACCGTGCCGCGCTCGAGGGGCCGCAGGGCGGCGTAGAAGACACCGGCGAGGATCAGCGAGAGCAGCGGGCCGACGAAGGCGAGGACGAACTCTCGGCCGGGGGTCTCGGCCTCCTTCTCGATCTCGGAGACGCCGCCGAAGAACTGGAGCTGGATGCGCCGGACCGGGAGCTTGAAGCGGAGGGCGGCGATGGTGTGCGCGAGCTCGTGAACGAGGACGGAGCCGTAGAAGGCGACCGCGAAGAACAGGGCGACGAGGTAGCGGGCGGCACCGAGTTCGGGCAGCACCCGGTCGAGCTGTCCGCCGAACACCCAGGTGATCAGCGCGGCCACGAGGAACCAGCTGGGCGCCACGTACACGGGCACCCCGAAGGGCCGCCCCATGAGGAGCCCGCCCCTGAGGTCGCTCGGGCGCCGCGGCGGCTCCTGTCCGGCCCCGGAACGGGCGAGAGCACGGTCGGAGTGGGACTCGGGGCGCGTGCGGTCGCCGGGAGCGGGGGCGGGACCCTCGGTACGGGTACCGGCTTCGGGTCCGGCGGCCGGGTCACTGCCGTGGGCGTAACCGCGCTCGGGGTGGGCGTCGGGGCGGACGTCTTCGGTGGCGGGGGGCTCCTGCGAGGTGTCGCCGGGGCGGACGTCTTCGGTGGCGGGGGGCTCCTGCGAGGTGTCGGCGGAACGGTCCTGTTCCTCCGTTTCCTCCGGCTCCTTCGCCTCCTCCGGCTCCTTTGCCCGCTCCGTCTCCGTCGGCTCCTCCGTCGGCTCCTCCGTCCCGCCCTCTGCTTCGGGGGCAGGGGTGGCGGTCGGCGAGGCCGGCTCGGGCGGGGCCGCGTCGGCCGGCTCGACGCCCGGGCCCACGGAGTCGGGGGCCGGGTCCACCGGGCCCGTGCGGCGATCTGCCGAATCGTCCTTGCCGGAACGCGGCTGTCCGCTCCCGCCGCTCACGTCCACGGTGTCCCCTCGTTCGAAGCACGTCTTCCGTGCCTGACGGCCGGAAGGTCTCGGGTCGATGGTATGCGGCCGTGCCGAGCGGTCACGCCCGGCACCCCTATGTGTTTTCCCCTCCTCGCGCACAACATGACCGTCCCCGGGTCACTGTCAGTGGTGGGCCGTAGGGTCTGGGGCATGGAGACGAGCACGGAGGGCGAGCCCGGCACCCCGCACGACGCCGCCGGACCGGCCCGGTCACGCCACAGCGCGCCGCGGGCCGCCGAGTTGCAGCCCGCGCCGGAGTCGGCTCAGTCGCCGGACGCGGCGGGGACGACGGTCCCCGCACAGGCGGGTGTCGCCGATCTCGTGGCTGCGGACAGCCCAAGAGTCGACGGGGCCGTCACGACTGGTCCGGGCGCGGGTGACGTGGGCGCTCACGGAGCCGCCGCGCAGGCTGCGGCGACCGGCGGGGGCGACGCGGGCCCAGTGGCTGCGGGCGGTGCGGGCGGTCCCGACGGCGGTGAAGCGGATGTGCGCGAGGCGGCCGCGGCGCCGGGTGCGGATGTGCCGGGTGGCGACGGGGGCTCGGGCGTGGAGGCCCGCCGGGCTGTCGTACCGCCCAGTTCGCTGTCTCCCTCGCGGGCCGGGGACTTCATGCAGTGTCCGTTGCTGTACCGGTTCCGGGTGATCGACCGGTTGCCGGAGAAGCCGAGTGAGGCGGCGACGCGGGGCACGCTGGTGCACGCCGTGCTGGAGCGGCTGTTCGACGCGCCCGCCGCGGAGCGGACCGCGCCACGGGCCAAGGAACTGGTCCCGGGCCAGTGGCAGCGGCTGCGCGAGGCGCGGCCCGAGCTGGTGGAGCTGTTCGCCGACGACAGCGACGGCGAGCGGCTGGCGAGCTGGCTGGCGGAGGCGGAGCGGCTGGTGGAGCGCTGGTTCACGCTGGAGGACCCGACCCGGCTGGAGCCCGCCGAGCGGGAGCTGTTCGTCGAGGCGGAGCTGGACTCGGGGCTGACGCTGCGCGGGATCATCGACCGGGTGGACGTGGCGCCCACGGGCGAGGTGCGGATCGTCGACTACAAGACGGGCAAGGCGCCCCGTCCCGAGTACGCCGAGGGCGCGCTGTTCCAGATGAAGTTCTACGCCCTGGTGGTGTGGCGGCTGAAGAGGGTCCTCCCGCGGCGGCTGCAACTGGTGTACCTGGGCAGCGGCGACGTACTGACCTACGACCCGGTCCTCGCCGACCTGGAGCGGGTGGAGCGCAAGCTGCTGGCGCTGTGGGAGGCGATCCGGCTGGCCACTGAGACCGGTGACTGGCGGCCGCGCCCCACCAAGCTGTGCGGCTGGTGCGACCACCAGGCCCACTGCCCGGAGTTCGGCGGCACTCCCCCGCCCTATCCGCTGCCGGTGAGGGCGGCGGAGTCCGGCACAACGGCGCAGGGCAGAATGGGGCCGGACTAGCGAAGGAGACTCACGTGGCCATCCGCGTCCTACTGGTCGACGACCAGCCGCTGCTGCGCACCGGGTTCCGGATGATCCTGGAGGCCGAGCAGGACATCGCGGTCGTGGGCGAGGCCGGAGACGGTCTGCAGTCCCTGGACCAGGTGCGGGCCCTTCAGCCCGACGTGGTCCTGATGGACATCCGCATGCCGCGGATGGACGGCGTGGAGGCGACCCGGCAGATCACCGGACCGGAGCGGAACGGTCCGGCGAAGGTGCTGGTGCTGACCACCTTCGACCTCGACGAGTACGTGGTGGAGGCGCTGCGCGCCGGTGCGAGCGGCTTCCTGCTCAAGGACGCGCCCGCCAACGAGCTGGTGCAGGCGATCCGGGTGGTCGCGGCCGGCGAGGCGATGCTGGCGCCGAGCATCACGCGTCGGCTGCTGGACAAGTACGCCACGCATCTGCCCTCCGGGGAGGAGCCGGTGCCGGACACGCTGCACACCCTCACCGACCGTGAGGTGGAGGTGCTGAAGCTGGTGGCGCGCGGCTTGTCCAACGCGGAGATCGCCGCCGATCTGTTCGTCAGCGAGACGACGGTCAAGACGCATGTCGGGCACGTGCTGACGAAGCTGGGGCTGCGCGACCGTGTGCAGGCCGCGGTGTACGCGTACGAGAGCGGACTGGTACGCCCCGGCGCGCAGTAGCGGCGGCCGCCCCCGCGGCGCGACGCAACGGCGAAGGGCGCCCCTCCCGGAAGTCCGGGAGGGGCGCCTTCGCCGTAGGTGGTGGCGGATCAGCCGCTCACACCGCGGCCGAGCTCCCAGAGCTGAAGCGTCGCGGAGGAGTTGAGGGCGTACGCGGTGCCCGTGATGTTGTCGCGGGCGGCGACGTATTGCTTGCCCTGCCAGAGCGGGATCAGCGGAACGTCGCCGGCGATGATGTCCTGAATCTTCGTCAGGCTCGCGGACGCGGAGAGCCGGTCGGCCTGGCGACGGGACTCCGGGATCAGGTTGCGGCGGATGTCGCTGTTGGCGTAGGGGGTGTTGAGGGTGTTGCCCTTGTCGAGGAACGGTGCCAGGTAGTTGTCGGCGTCCGGGAAGTCAGGGAACCAGCCCATGCCGTAGACGTCGTACTGGCCCTTCTTCTCCGCCGGGCGGAAGGTGTCCCAGGGAGTGCCCTGGATGTCGATGTCGAACAGGCCGCTGCTGTTGAGCTGCTGCCGAAGGATCTCGAACTCCTTCTTGGTGGCAGGCCCGTAGTGGTCCGTCGTGTAGTGCATCGTCAGCTTCACCGGGGTGGTGACACCGGCCTTCTCCAGCAGCGAACGGGCGTTGGCCACGCTGGGGTCGCCGTACCGGTTGAAGAAGGCGTTCGAGTGGCCGGTGATGGTGGCCGGGACCATCGAGTACAGCGGCTCGGCCTGGGTGCCGTAGACCTCGGAGACGAGTTCGCTGCGGTTGATGATCTGGGCCATGGCCTCACGCACCGCCTTGGACTTCACCGTCGGGGCGTCGGTGTTGAAGGCCAGGTAGCGGATCTCCAGGCCGGCCGTCTCGACGACGCCGACCTTGCTGTCCTTGGCGGCCGACAGCTTGCGGATCTGCTCGGGCGACATGCTGCGGGTCATGACGTCGATGTCGCCCTTGTCCAGCGCGTCGCCCATGGCATCGGCGTCCGCGAAGGAACGCATCTGCACCTTGTCGTTGTTGAGCTTCAACGTCCCCTGGTAGTTGGGGTTCTTGGTGAAGACCCCGTCGACCATCTCGCCGTTCTTGACGTTGGCCTTCAGGGTGTACGGGCCGGAGCCGTCCACGGCGAAGCCGTCGCGGAGCTTGTCCTTCTCGTAGTCCTTGGGGTTGACGATGGCCGCGACGGGCGTCGACAGCTTGTACGGGAAGATGGCGTCGGCCGTGTTGAGGTGGAAGATGACCTCGCGGTCGCCCTGGGTCTCCACGGTGTCCACGGTGGAGAGCAGGCCGGACACACCGCTGTCGGCGTTGATGGAGAGGGCGCGGTCGACGGAGAACTTCACGTCGGCCGCGGTGATGGGCTCGCCGCTGGCGAACTTCAGGCCCTCACGCAGGGTGCAGGCGTAGCGCTCGTTGCCGCTGTCCGTGAAGCCGCACTTCTCGGCCGCCTCCGGGACGGGGTCGCCGTCGCCCTTGGGCTGGATCATCAGGGTCTGCACGGTCTGGCGCAGGATGTTCCAGGTGCCGACGTCGTAGGCGTACGCCGGGTCCAAGGGTGCCGGGGCGTCCTTCGAAGCGGTGAACCGGTCCGTGGTGCCGACGACGATGGCGTCGCCGCTCTTGCTGCCGCTGTCGGAACCGCCGCACGCGGCGAGTACCGGCGCGAGCAGACCGACCACGGCCGGCAGCACCAAAGTCTTGCGGTTCATGCTCGAGTTTCTCCAGAGCTGTCTTGTCCGTGTATCCGGCATGCAGGGTGTTGCTACGGATCACGGTGGCAGGGTCGATGTTCTCGCGACGAGATTAGTCCTCCCCCGCAGGACCGTTCGCGGCCACCGGAGTTGAGCTCCCATCACGCAGCGGAACCGGGCGCGGACGGACCGGAAACCCGTCACCGGAAGGATTCGTGCAGCGTTCCACCAAACGGGACACAAGGGCGCGCGCACGGCATCCGAGAGGAGGCGGGCAGCACGCCCCGGACTCGTTGTCGACCCCTCGGGGAGTGGGGAACGTCACACACACAAGTAGGGGAACAGCTGCCGGAATTCAGCCAATACGGCGAGCTTTGAATTCGCTCGGACATCCGGTTCGGGGGCCTATTCCGCGGGACTTGGCACGCTGGGTGAACGGTTAGCGCATTTCTGTCATCAGGTCGCGCAGAAATGACAGGTTCACGTCTTCGAGGGTGGGGACGACGGTCCGCCGGAAGGCCGGGGGGATGGGGGCGACCGAGGGGATGGCGACGACCCGGCAGCCGGCGGCCTCCGCCGCGGCGACTCCGGTGACGGTGTCCTCGATCACGGCGCACCGGGTGGGGTCCGCGCCGAGGCCCGCGGCGGCCAGCAGGTAGGGATCGGGGTGTGGCTTGGTGCGGGAGACCTCGTCGCCGGCCACGGACAGGGCGAAGTGCTGAGGGCCGAGCGAGGTCAGGACCCGGTCGATGATGCGGCGGTGGGAGGCGGAGACCAGTGCGGTGGGGATCCGCTGCTCGGACAGTTCGGCCAGCAGCCGCGCGGCGCCCGGCATCAGGGGCAGCGCGCCGTCGATACGGGCCTCGAAGCCCTCGTTCAGCAGGGTGGTGACCTCGGCGAGGGTGACGGCTGCGCCGGTGGCCTCGATGAGGAAGCCCGCGCTGCGGGTCATGGGGCCGCCGACGACGACGTGTCTCCAGGAGTCGTCGAGCCTGTGTCCGAGGGCGGCGAACACCTCCACCTCGACGTCCCACCAGAAGCCCTCGGTATCCACCAGGGTTCCGTCCATGTCCAGGAGCACGGCCTGCAAGGCTGAGCCTTCGGCCATACGGGTTCCGAGCGCCGGTACCGTACTTGTCATCCGCGCATACCTCCTTGAGGGACGATCAGGCCGGTTCCCACACGGGGAACCGGCCTGCGATGGACCGACAATTGTACGACGCCCGCAACCGAAACGCCCGCACGAACCGCCCACACCGGCATCATCGGCGCACAACGGCACCGGGACCGCTCGCCGCGACGGCCGGTCCGCGGTCCGCTGCCCTCCGCACAAGCCCGCAGGACCTCTCGACCGCGCCGGTGACCAGGGGAAACCCAGGGTCAGCGGGCGTTGAAGTACTTGGCCTCCGGGTGGTGGATGACGATGGCGTCGGTGGACTGTTCGGGGTGGAGCTGGAACTCCTCGGACAGGTGGACGCCGATCCGCTCGGGGCGGAGGAGGTCGGCGATCTTGGCGCGGTCCTCCAGGTCGGGGCAGGCGCCGTAGCCGAGGGAGAAGCGGGCGCCCCGGTACTTCAGGGCGAACATGTCCTCGATGTCGGCGGGGTCCTCACCGGCGAAGCCCAGCTCGGCGCGCACCCGGGCGTGCCAGTACTCGGCGAGCGCCTCGGCCAGCTGCACGGACAGCCCGTGCAGCTCCAGATAGTCGCGGTAGGAGTCGGCGGCGAACAGCCGCGCGGTCTCCTCGCCGATCCTGGAGCCGACGGTGACGACCTGGAAGCCGACCACGTCCCTCTCCCCCGACTCCTCCGGGCGGAAGAAGTCCGCCAGGCACAGCCGGCGGCCGCGGCGCTGGCGCGGGAAGGTGAAGCGGGTGCGCTCGTTGCCCTGGTCGTCCAGGATGATCAGGTCGTCGTCCTTGGACACGCACGGGAAGTAGCCGTGGACCACCGCGGCCTCCAGCAGGCCGTCCGTCTGGAGCCGCTCCAGCAGGCCGCGCAGCCGGGGCCGGCCCTCGCTCTCGACGAGTTCCTCGTAGGTGGGCCCGGCACCGGTGCGCGCCTGCTTGAGCCCCCACTGGCCCTTGAACAGGGCGCCCTCGTCCAGCCAGGACGCGTACTCCTTGAGCTGGATGCCCTTGATCACCCGCGTGCCCCAGAACGGCGGCTCGGGGACCGGGTTGTCGGTGGCCACGTCGGAGCGGACGTGCCCCTCCTCCGGCCGCTGCTCCTCGGCCACCTGCGCGGTGGCGGCCCGCACCCGGCGCTGCCGGAGCTCGGGCAGCTTCGCCCCGGGCACGCCGCGCTTGACCCCGATCAGGGCGTCCATCAGGCGCAGGCCCTCGAACGCGTCGCGGGCGTAGCGGACCTCCCCGTCGTACAGCTCGTGCAGGTCCTGCTCGACATAGGCGCGGGTCAGGGCGGCGCCGCCGAGGATGACCGGGTAGCCGGTCGCCAGGCCGCGGGCGTTGAGCTCCTCCAGGTTCTCCTTCATGATCACCGTGGACTTCACCAGCAGCCCGGACATGCCGATCACGTCGGCCCGGTGCTCCTCGGCCGCCTCCAGGATCGCCGAGACCGGCTGCTTGATGCCCAGGTTGACCACGTTGTAGCCGTTGTTGGACAGGATGATGTCGACGAGGTTCTTGCCGATGTCGTGCACATCACCGCGGACGGTCGCCAGCACGATCGTGCCCTTGCCCGCCTCGTCGGTCTTCTCCATGTGCGGCTCCAGGTGGGCGACCGCGTTCTTCATCACCTCGGCCGACTGGAGCACGAACGGCAGCTGCATCTGCCCGGAGCCGAACAGCTCGCCGACCACCTTCATGCCGTCCAGCAGGGTGTCGTTGACGATGTCCAGGGCCTTGCGCGTCTGCAGGGCCTCGTCCAGGTCCTGCTCCAGGCCGTTCTTCTCGCCGTCGATGATCCGCCGCTTCAGCCGCTCCTCCAGCGGCAGCGCGGCCAGCTCCTCGGCCTTGCCCGCCTTCAGCGACTTCGCCGTGGCGCCCTCGAACAGCTGCATGAGCTTCTGCAGCGGGTCGTAGCCCTCGCGGCGGCGGTCGTGGATCAAGTCGAGCGCGGTGGTGACCTGCTCCTCGTCGAAGCGGGCGATCGGCAGGATCTTGCTGGCGTGCACGATCGCCGAGTCCAGGCCTGCCTTGACGCACTCGTCCAGGAACACGCTGTTCAGCAGGATCCGGGCGGCCGGGTTCAGACCGAAGGAGATGTTCGACAGGCCCAGCGTGGTCTGCACGTCCGGGTGCCGCCGCTTCAGCTCCCGGATGCCCTCGATGGTGGCCACACCGTCGCCCCGGGACTCCTCCTGGCCGGTGCAGATGGTGAAGGTCAGGCAGTCGACGAGGATGTCCTCCTCACGGATGCCATAGTTGCCGGTCAGGTCCGCGATCAGCCGCTCGGCGATCTCCACCTTCTTCTCGGCGGTACGGGCCTGGCCCTCCTCGTCGATGGTCAGCGCGATCAGCGCCGCCCCGTGCTCCCGCGCCAGCGCCGTCACCCGCGCGAACCGCGACTCGGGTCCGTCGCCGTCCTCGTAGTTCACCGAGTTGATCACCGCGCGGCCGCCCAGCTGCTCCAGCCCGGCCCGGATCACGTCCACCTCGGTGGAGTCCAGCACGATCGGCAGCGTCGAGGCCGTGGCGAACCGGCCCGCCAGCTCCCGCATGTCCGCGACCCCGTCCCGGCCGACGTAGTCCACGCACAGATCCAGCATGTGCGCGCCCTCGCGGATCTGCTCGCGCGCCAGCTCCACGCAGTCGTCCCAGCGGCCCTCGAGCATGGCCTCACGGAACTTCTTGGACCCGTTGGCGTTCGTCCGCTCCCCGATCGCCAGGTAGGAGGTGTCCTGGCGGAAGGGCACGGTCTGGTACAGGGAGGCCGCGCCCGGCTCCGGGCGCGGGCTGCGCTCCACCGGGGACAGGTCCCGCACCCGCTCGACCACCTGGCGCAGGTGCTCCGGCGTGGTGCCGCAGCAGCCGCCCACCAGGGACAGTCCGTAGTCGCGGACGAAGTGGCCCTGCGCGTCGGCCAGCTCCGGCGCCGTCAGCGGGTAGTGCGCGCCGTCCTTGGTGAGCACGGGGAGACCGGCGTTCGGCATACACGACAGCGGGACGCGCGCGTGGCGGGACAGATAGCGCAGGTGCTCGCTCATCTCGGCGGGGCCGGTCGCGCAATTCAGGCCGATCATATCGACGCCCAGCGGCTCCAGCGCCGTCAGCGCGGCGCCGATCTCCGAGCCCAGCAGCATGGTGCCGGTCGTCTCCACCGTCACCGACACGATCAGCGGGACCTCGTACCCGGCGGTCTCCATCGCGCGGCGGGCCGCGATGACGGAGGCCTTGGTCTGGAGCAGGTCCTGGGTGGTCTCGACCAGCAGCGCGTCCGCGCCTCCGGCGAGCAGGCCCTCGGCGTTCTGCCGGTAGGCGTCGCGGATGGCGGCGAAGGTGGTGTGGCCGAGCGTCGGCAGCTTCGTGCCCGGGCCCATGGAGCCCAGCACCCAGCGGGGGCGGCCGTCCGAGGCGGTGAACGAGTCCGCCGCCTCACGGGCGATACGGGCGCCGGCCTCGGACAGCTCGGCGACCCGCTCGGCGATGTCGTACTCGCCCAGGGCGGTCAGGTTGGCCCCGAACGTGTTGGTCTCCACGCAGTCCACTCCGACCTCGAAGTAGGCGGAGTGGACTGAACGGACGATGTCGGGGCGGGTGACGTTCAGGACCTCGTTGCAGCCCTCCAGCTGCTGGAAGTCGTCCAGCGAGGGCTCCTGGGCCTGGAGCATGGTGCCCATCGCTCCGTCGGCTACCACCACACGGGTGGCGAGTGCCTCGCGCAGGGCGGACGCACGGGTCCGGCTGTCGGCGGAAGGGGTCGGCGGCAACGAGGCCATAAAGGGGCTCCCTTGGGCTGCGACGGCTGTCGGCTTTGCGCGTTCCCGGGAGGCGAGCACAGCGCTGCCCGGGCGAGGCGCACGCCGCCAGGGTAGCCGGGACCGGCCCCTGACGGTCACGGCGTCCACCAAGCGGACGAGGATGACGGTCGGAACACCCCGGGTGGCGGGGTTCGCGCGACAGGCGACGGCCGACCATTGGCGGGGGATCGGTACGGACCGGTAGTGTTCGGCATTGCCGAACGGGCGCCACGACGAGAGTCGTCCGCCGGCGGTCGAAGGGGACGGAGGCAGGACGGCGATGGCACGGAACATCCAGTCGCTCGAGCGGGCGGCCGCGATGCTGCGGTTGCTGGCGGGCGGTGAGCGGCGGCTGGGCCTGTCGGACATCGCCTCCTCACTGGGCCTCGCCAAAGGCACCGCCCACGGCATCCTGCGCACCCTCCAGCACGAGGGCTTCGTCGAACAGGACGAGGCCTCCGGGCGGTACCAGCTGGGCGCGGAACTGCTGCGCCTGGGCACCACCTACCTCGACGTGCACGAACTGCGGGCCCGCGCGCTGGTGTGGACGGACGACCTGGCCCGGTCCAGCGGGGAGAGCGTGTACCTGGGCGTACTGCACCAGCACGGCGTGCTGATCGTGCACCACGTCTTCCGCCCGGACGACAGCCGGCAGGTGCTGGAGATCGGGGCGATGCAGCCGCTGCACTGCACGGCTCTGGGCAAGGTGCTGGCGGCGTACGACCCGGTGGCGCACAGCGAGGCGGTCGAGGCCGACCGCAAGGCGTTCACCGACCGGACCGTGTGCGGGATCGACGACTTCGAGCACATCCTCGACCTCACGCGCGCGCGTGGCTACGCCGCCGACGTCGAGGAGACGTGGGAGGGCGTCGCCTCCATCGCCGCGCCCATCCACGACCGGCGGCGGATGCCGGTCGGCGCGGTCGGCATCACCGGCGCCGTGGAGCGGGTGTGCCGGGAGGGCGAGCTGCGCCACGAACTCGTCGCGGCG
The DNA here is from genome assembly GCF_053601495.1 of Streptomyces sp. NPDC004721. Taxonomy (NCBI): domain Bacteria; kingdom Bacillati; phylum Actinomycetota; class Actinomycetes; order Kitasatosporales; family Streptomycetaceae; genus Streptomyces; species Streptomyces sp. NPDC004721. The sequence goes on along the minus strand of NZ_JBSGBZ010000011.1, from coordinate 79,328 downwards.
GTCCGCGACTGCGCCCGCGCGGTCTCCCGCGACCTGGGCGCCGGACGCTTCTGACCCCCTACAGAAAGCCACGGGACCGCTGGGCGCGTCCCGTGCGACAGGGCGCGGGGCCGCTGAGCACCTCCCCTGCGACCGGGCCGGTACGCCTCGGGGCGCCGTCCTTTGCCGGGCCCGCGCGCCTGGCCGCCGTGCCCGCCGACCGGCATCACCAGCCCCGTGGCACGGGTGTGCCGAGAGGGCGAGCTCCGCCACGAACTCGTCACGGCGGTCCGGGACCGTGCTCGCGCGGGACCTGGGCGCCGGGCGCTTCTGACCGCCGCACATAGCTGCAGGCCCGCTGGGCCCATCCCGTGCGACCAGGCGCGGGCCACTGAGCGCCTCCCGTCCAACCAGGCGGCACGCCTCGGGGCGCACCGGCCTCCGGCCTGCCCGCGCACGGCCGATCGCCATGCGTCCTCGGCCCGCCGCCGTGCCCACGCAGCCGGCATCGCCGGCGCCGAGAAGCGGTAGCGCCGAGACGGCGGGCTGCGCCGCGAACTCGTCACGGCGGTCCGGGACCGTGCTCGCGCGGTCTCCCGGGACCTGTGCGCCACACGCCTCTGACCGCCGCACAAAGCCACGGGACCACTGCGCGCGCCGCATGCGACCTGGCCGGTACGCCTTCGGGTGCACCGGCCTTCGGCCTGCCCGCTCGGCCCGCCACCATGCCCACGCAACCGGCATCACCGGCGCCGAGGAGCGGGAGCGCCGAGACGGCGGGCTGCGCCACGAACTCGTCACGGCGGTCCGGGACCGTGCCCGCGCGGTTTCCCGGGACCTGGGCGCCAGACGCTTCGCCACGGGACCGCTGCGCGCGTCCCATGCGGCCGGGCGCGGGCGCACTGCCCGCCTCGACACCTCCAGAGGCACCGGCCTTCGCCATGCCCGCTCGGCCTGCGAATGCCCTCGCGATCCACCACCGTGCGCGCTCAACAGACCGCCGGCCCGGTCGCCCGGCGCGATCAGTAACGATCGCGGTTTCGGTACCGGGGCCCTTGACGCCTGCGTGGTGCGAAGCGAGACTCCCGTCCAACGGTCGGCATTGTCGAACACCTTGCGGTAATACGCGCTAGAGTGTGACAACGCCATGGGCCGGCATCGCCCTCACCCCCGAGGGCGCGAGCTCCCGGACGGAGGGACCCGGGGTTCGGCTACCTCTGGACGAAGGACAAAGGAGTCGCGGGTGTCCAGCTCCGACATCTTCATCGGCGAGACCATCGGTACCGCCGTACTCATCCTGCTCGGCGGCGGCGTCTGCGCCGCGGTGACGCTGAAGGGTTCCAAGGCCCGCAACACCGGCTGGCTCGCCATCGCCTTCGGGTGGGGTTTCGCCGTGATGACGGCCGTGTACATCTCGGGCCCGCTCTCCGGTGCGCACCTCAACCCGGCCGTGACGGTCGCCCTGGCCATCAAGAACAGCGACTGGAGCAACGTGCCGACCTATCTCGGCGGCCAGATGCTCGGCGCCATGATCGGCGCGACCCTGGTCTGGGTCGCCTACTACGGCCAGTTCCACGCGCACCTCACCGACCGGGAGATAGTCGGCGGCCCCGGCGCCCAGACCACCGCCGCCAAGGCGGTCGAGGCCCAGGAGAAGGGCGCGGGCCCCGTCCTCGGCATCTTCTCCACCGGCCCGGAGATCCGGCACGCGGCGCAGAACCTCGCCACGGAGATCGTCGGCACCGTCGTGCTGATCCTCGCGGTCCTCACCCAGGGCCTGAACGACCAGGGCAACGGCCTCGGTGTGCTCGGCGGCCTGATCACCGCCCTCGTCGTGGTCTCCATCGGCCTCTCCCTCGGCGGTCCCACCGGCTACGCCATCAACCCGGCCCGCGACCTCGGCCCCCGCATCGTCCACGCCCTGCTTCCCCTGCCCAACAAGGGCGGCTCCGACTGGGGCTACGCCTGGATCCCGGTGGTCGGTCCGCTCATCGGCGGCGCCATCGGCGCGGGCATCTACAACGCCGCCTTCGCCTGACGGGCACCGCCCTCCGAGCCCTCGCGCGCAGCGCACCGCGCCGCACCCCGAACGCCGTACCCGCCCCATCGACCACGGACCCCAGGAGCAGACAGTGACGGACGCCCACACCGCCGGCCTCGCATCCCACGGCCAAGGGCCCTTCATCGCCGCCATCGACCAGGGCACCACCTCGAGCCGCTGCATCGTCTTCGACCGGGACGGCCGGATCGTCTCCGTCGACCAGAAGGAACACGAACAGATCTTCCCCAAGCCGGGCTGGGTCGAACACAACGCCACCGAGATCTGGACCAACGTGCAGGAGGTCGTCGCCGGCGCCATCGCGAAGGCCGGCATCACCCGCGACGGCATCAAGGCCATCGGCATCACCAACCAGCGCGAGACCACCGTGCTGTGGGACCGGAACACCGGCGAGCCCGTCCACAACGCCATCGTCTGGCAGGACACCCGTACCGACGCCCTGTGCAAGGAACTGGGCCGCAACGTCGGCCAGGACCGCTTCCGCCGCGAGACCGGCCTCCCCCTCGCCTCCTACTTCGCCGGTCCCAAGGCCCGCTGGCTGCTCGACAACGTCGAGGGACTGCGCGAACGCGCCGAGGCGGGCGACCTGCTGTTCGGGACCATGGACACCTGGGTCATCTGGAACCTGACCGGCGGCACGGACGGCGGCAAGCACGTCACCGACGTCACCAACGCCTCCCGGACCCTCCTGATGAACCTGCACACCATGGAGTGGGACCAGAAGATCGCCGAGTCGATCGGCGTACCGACGCGGATCCTGCCCGAGATCCGCTCCTCCGCCGAGGTCTACGGCGAGATCAAGGGCGGCAAGCTGGGCGACCTGCTCGGTGGCATCCCGGTCGCCTCCGCGCTCGGCGACCAGCAGGCGGCCCTGTTCGGCCAGACCTGCTTCTCCGAGGGCGAGACCAAGTCGACGTACGGCACCGGCACCTTCATGGTGATGAACACCGGCGACAAGATCATCAACTCGTACAGCGGGCTGCTGACCACCGTCGGCTACCGGATCGGCGACGACAAGCCGGTCTACGCCCTGGAGGGCTCGATCGCCGTCACCGGCTCCCTGGTGCAGTGGATGCGCGACCAGATGGGCCTCATCTCCACCGCCGCCGAGATCGAGACGCTCGCGCTGTCGGTCGAGGACAACGGCGGCGCCTACTTCGTGCCGGCCTTCTCCGGCCTGTTCGCCCCGTACTGGCGCTCCGACGCCCGCGGTGTGATCGCCGGCCTGACCCGGTACGTGACCAAGGCGCACCTCGCGCGCGCCGTCCTGGAGGCCACCGCCTGGCAGACGCGGGAGATCGCGGACGCCATGACCAAGGACTCCGGTGTCGAGCTGACGGCGCTGAAGGTCGACGGCGGTATGACCTCCAACAACCTGCTGATGCAGACGCTCGCGGACTTCCTGGACGCCCCCGTGGTGCGCCCGATGGTCGCCGAGACCACCTGCCTCGGTGCCGCCTACGCCGCCGGTCTCGCCGTCGGCTTCTGGAACAGCACCGACGACCTGCGCGCCAACTGGCGCCGGGCCGCCGAATGGACCCCCCGCATGGACGCGGACATCCGCGACCGTGAGTACAAGAACTGGCTCAAGGCCGTCGAGCGGACCATGGGCTGGCTCGACGACGAGAGCTGACGAGGAGCAAGAACAAGCGATGACCGGTCAGTCCACCCTGCAGTCCGTGCCCGCCCTGGGTACGGTTCCGTCCTTCGGCCCGAACCCGAGCCGTGCCGAGACCCGGGAGCAGCTCTCGAAGGCGGCCTACGACCTCCTCGTGATCGGCGGCGGCATCCTGGGCATCTCCACCGCCTGGCACGCCGCGCAGTCCGGTCTCAGGGTGGCCCTGGTCGACGCCGGCGACTTCGCCGGCGCCACCTCCTCCGCCTCCTCCAAGCTGCTTCACGGGGGTCTGCGCTATCTGCAGACCGGCGCGGTGAAGCTGGTGGCGGAGAACCACTTCGAGCGCCGTGCGGTCTCCCGCCAGGTGGCTCCCCATCTGGCGAACCCGCTCACCTTCTACCTCCCCGTGTACAAGGGCGGGCCGCACGGCGCTGCGAAGCTCGGGGCGGGCGTGTTCGCCTACTCCGCGCTGTCCGCCTTCGGCGACGGCGTGGGCCACCTGCTCAGCCCGGCGAGGGCCGCGCAGGACGTGCCGGAGCTGCGCACCGAGAACCTCAGGGCGGTGGCCGTCTACGGCGACGACCAGATGAACGACGCGCGCATGGCGCTGATGACGGTCCGCGCCGCCGTCGAGTCCGGCGCGGTCGTCCTCAACCACGCCGAGGTGACGGGTCTGCGCTTCACCCGGGGCCGGGTCACCGGCGCCGAGCTGAGGGACCGGCTGTCCGGCGAGGAGTTCGGGGTGGACGCCCGTCTGGTGCTGAACGCGACCGGCCCCTGGGTCGACCACCTGCGCAGGATGGAGGACCCGAACGCGGCGCCGTCGATCCGCCTGTCCAAGGGCGCGCACCTGGTGCTCAAGCGCACCTCCCCGTGGAAGGCCGCGCTGGCCACGCCGATCGACAAGTACCGCATCACCTTCGCCCTTCCCTGGGAGGACATGCTGCTGCTCGGCACGACCGACGAGGAGTACGAGGGCGACCCGGCCGATGTCGCGGTCGACGACAAGGACATCGCCCAGATACTCGACGAGGCCGCTTTCTCCGTACGCGGCCGGCAGCTCGACCGCGACCTGATCACGTACGCGTTCGCCGGGCTGCGGGTGCTGCCGGGCGGCCCCGGGGACACGGCCAAGGCCAAGCGCGAGACGGTGGTGACGGAGGGCAGGGGCGGCATGCTGTCCGTGGCGGGCGGCAAGTGGACCACCTTCCGGCACATCGGCCGGACGGTGATGAAGAAGCTGGAGTCCCTGCCGAGCGCCCCGCTGGGCGAGGACTTCGAGCCGATCTCCTCGCTGCCGAAGAGGCTGCCGCTGCCCGGCATCGCCAACCCGCGGGCGGTCGCCCACCGGCTCCTCGTGGACCGGCCGGCGCCCGGTCCGCGCATGGCGGCCGACACCGCCAAGCACCTGGCCACGCACTACGGTTCGCTGGCCTTCGACGTCGCCCGGCTGGCCAACGAGAACCCGGAGCTCGGCGAGCGGGTCCACCCGGACGCCCCGGAGATCTGGGCGCAGGTCGTCTGGGCCCGGGACCACGAGTGGGCCCAGACGACGGACGACGTGCTGCGCCGGCGTACGACGCTGACGATCCGCGGCCTGGCCACGGACGGGGTACGGGCGAAGGTGCGGGACCTGCTCGACCGGAGTCAACCCGAGGGGCAGTGAGCAAAGCCGCCGGGACGGCGTCGCGGCCGGCTCCCCGCAAGGGTGCCGGCCGCCACGCTGAGCTGTGCGTTTTCCTCCCGGGCCGGTCCGGGAAACCTCCATAATGGTCCGAGACATCCGATGTCTGAAGGGACTGGGGAGGCCGGTCATGGCGGTGACCGACGAGGCGATCGAGAAGATCAAGGGGATGATCGTCTCCGGTGCGCTGCGCCCCGGCGACCGGCTGCCCAAGGAGAGCGAACTCGCCGCCGAACTGGGGCTGTCGCGCAACTCCCTGCGGGAGGCCGTGCGGGCGCTGTCCCTGATCCGGATCCTGGACGTGCGGCAGGGCGACGGCACCTACGTCACCAGCCTGGATCCCCAACTGCTGCTGGAGGCACTGGGTTTCGTCGTGGACTTCCATCGCGACGACACGGTGCTGGAGTTCCTGGCGGTGCGCCGCATCCTGGAGCCGGCCGCGACCGCGATGGCGGCGTCCCGCATCGGCGAGGAGCAATTGGACGCGCTCGACGCCCGGTTGGACGCGCTCGACGACGATCCCTCGGTGGAGGAGCTGGTCGCCTGCGATCTGGAGTTCCACCGGGGCATCGCGCGGGGCTGCGGCAACTCGGTGCTGTGCTCCCTGCTCGACGGGCTGTCCGGGCCCACCACCCGGGCCCGCGTCTGGCGCGGACTGGCCCGGCGGGACGCGGTCGGCCGCACCCTGCGCGAGCACCGCGCGATCCTCGGCGCACTGCGCGACCGGGACGCGGAGGCGGCGCGGTCGTATGCGACGGTGCACATCGCGAGCGTGGAGCAGTGGCTGCGCTCGGCCCGGTGACCCATCGGAGGTGTGGACCGGCGGACGGGCGGGGCCGCGGGGGCGGCGATCATGGGTGTTCGAAGGACTCGGACGGGGCAGTGATCCGTTCACTCCCCCGTGCAAGGGGGCTGCGGGCGCCCCCGCCGAACGCCGTAAGGTTGGTGGGTCAGGCGAGGGCACGTCGGAAGGAGGCGCTGGGTGATCGAGCTCGAGGGGGTTCCCGAGCTGATCGACCCGGTCATGGTGGCCGCGTTCGAGGGCTGGAACGATGCCGGCGACGCCGCCTCCACCGCGGTCGCGCATCTGGAGAAGGAGTGGAAGGGCGAGGTGTTCGCGGCGCTGGACGCCGAGGACTACTACGACTTCCAGGTCAACCGTCCCACCGTGTTCATGGACGGCGGCGTGCGCAAGATCACCTGGCCGACGACCAGGTTGTCGGTGGTCCGGGTCGGCGGGGAGAAGCCGCGTGACCTGGTGCTCGTCCGTGGCATCGAACCGTCCATGCGCTGGCGCTCGTTCTGCAACGAACTGCTCGGCTTCGCGCACGAACTGGGCGTGGAGCTGGTGGTCATCCTGGGCGCCCTGCTCGGCGACACCCCGCACACGCGGCCGGTCCCGATCAGCGGGACCACGTCGGACGCGGATCTGGCCCGCCGCATGGACCTGGAGGAGACCAAGTACGAGGGGCCGACGGGCATCGTCGGGATCCTCCAGGAGGCCTGCACGCACGCGGGTGTCCCGGCCGTCTCGCTGTGGGCGGCGGTCCCGCACTATGTGTCGCAGCCGCCGAACCCGAAGGCCACGCTGGCCCTCCTCAACCGTCTGGAGGACCTGCTGGACCTGCGCATTCCGCTGGGCGAGCTGCCGGAGGACGCGCGTGCCTGGCAGGTGGGCGTGGACCAGCTGGCCGCCGAGGACAGCGAGGTGGCGGAGTACGTCCAGACGCTGGAGGAGGCCCGGGACACCGCCGAGCTGCCGGAGGCGTCGGGCGAGGCGATCGCCCGCGAGTTCGAGCGGTATCTGCGGCGCCGGGACGGCGGCGGCCCGTCGCCGGGCGGCCACGCCACGGCGGACGGCGGCGACGGCGGCTCGTATCTGCGGGACAGCCCCGGCGGCCGGCCCCGGCCACCGCGACCGCCGAAGGCGGAGTCGGACGACGGGGACGCCGGGAACGACCCGTCGGAGGAGTGAACGGATCAGGGGCGGTGCGCGTGACGCGCACCGCCCCTGATGCCGTGTCCGGCCGGATGGGTCAGAGAGCCACGCCCAGGAGGGCGTCCACGGCGCGCGAGACGAGGCCGGGGGCACCGATGTCCTCGCCGCCGCGCTCCTGCTGGAGGGCCACCCAGCGGTCGACCGCGGCGAGGGCTGCCGGGGCGTTCAGGTCGTCGGCGAGGGCGTCGCGGATCTCCTCGACGAGCGCGTCCGCGGAGGGGCCGTCGGGACGGGAGACGGCCGCGCGCCAGCGGCCCAGACGCTCGACGGCTTCCTGGAGCACCCGGTCGGTCCACCCCCAGTCGGAGCGGTAGTGGTGGGCGAGGAGCGCGAGGCGGATGGCGGCGGGGTCGACGCCGTCGCGCCTGAGCTGCGAGACGAAGACCAGGTTGCCCTTGGACTTCGACATCTTCTCGCCGTCGAGCGCGACCATGCCGGCGTGGACGTACGCCTTGGCCATCGGGAACTCGCCGGTGAGCACCTGGGCGTGCGAGGCGCCCATCTCGTGGTGCGGGAAGGCGAGGTCGGAGCCGCCGCCCTGCACCTCGAAGCCCATGCCGAGGTGGTCCAGGGCGATGGCCACGCACTCGATGTGCCAGCCGGGCCGGCCGCGGCCGAGGGAGCCCCCGTCCCAGCTCGGCTCGCCGTCCCGGGCGGCCATCCACAGCATCGGGTCGAGCGGGTTCTTCTTGCCCGGGCGGTCCGGGTCGCCGCCGCGCTCGGCGGACAGCAGCCGCATGGCCGCCGCGTCGAGGCGGGAGACCTCGCCGAAGTGGGGGTCGGACTCGACGGAGAAGTACACGTCCCCGTCGAGCTCGTACGCCGCCCCCAGGTCGCGCAGTCTCTCGACCAGCGGGACGATGCCGGGTATGGCCTCCACGGCGCCGATGTAGTGCCGGGGCGGCAGCATCCGCAGGGCCGTCATGTCCTCACGGAACAGGGCCGTCTCCTGCTCGGCCAGCTCCACCCAGTCGACGTCGTCGCGCTGCGCCCGCTCCAGCAGGGGATCGTCGACGTCGGTCACGTTCTGGACGTAGTGCACCTGGCGCTTGGTGTCGAGCCACACGCGCTGCACGAGGTCGAACGCGTTGTAGGTCGCCGCGTGCCCCATGTGGGTCGCGTCGTACGGCGTGATGCCGCAGACATAGATACGGGCGACGGGACCGGGGTCGAGAGTGACCGGGCCACCGGTCGCGGTGTCGTGGATCCTGAGGTCGCGGCCCTCACCAGGCAGGGCGGGGACTTCGGAAGCGGGCCAGGCATGCATGTCATGAGCGTAACCGGACCGCGGTCCCATCTACGAACCGGACCACCCCGGATGGCCGGTTGACCCCTGTGCTCTCAGACAGGCGGCCATGGGATCGCCGGCCACTCCCCGCTCGGCTCGGGGTGTGTGCCGGAGGCGAGCAGCGTGGTCACGCGTGCGCGGGTGGCGTCGAGTTCGGCCGGGGTGATCAGGGCGGCCAGCCGGGCAGCGAGGGGCGCGCCGTCGCGGAGGGTGTCCTCCAGGGCCTTGAGGACGGCCAGGACCTCCGGCGGGAGCGGTTCGCCCGCCCAGCCCCACAGGAGGGTGCGCAGCTTGTTCTCGACGTTGAAGGTGACGCCGTGGTCGATGCCGTAGAGGTGTCCCTCCGGCGTCGGCAGCAGGTGGCCGCCCTTGCGGTCGGCGTTGTTGATCACCGCGTCCAGCACGGCCATCCGGCGCAGCCGCTCGTCGTCGGCGTGCACCAGCAGTGCCGTGCGCCCCTCGCCGACCTCGGCGAAGCCGATCGCCTTCCAGCCCGGGCCGGGTTCCTCGGCGTCCAGCAGCGCGAGCAGTTCGGCTTCCGGGGTCGCCTCGACCCACAGTTGGACCATGCCCTCGCCGTACGGGCCGTCGCGCAGCACGGTGGGCGGCACCAGGGACCAGCCGGTCGCCTCGGAGACCTCGTACGCCGCCACCTCACGGGCGGCGAGGGTGCCGTCGGGGAAGTCCCACAGCGGCCGCTCCCCGGCGACCGGCTTGTACACGCACGACGCCTCCAGGCCGTCGTACGCGACCGTGCAGAACAGCGCCGCGTTGGAGGCCTCGCGGATGCGGCCGCGCACGGTCAGCTCACCCTGGGCGAGCAGCTCGGCGGACTCGGCGCCGGGCTTCACGCTCCGCGGCGGTATCCGTTCTGGCGCGGGCATACGTGTCCTTCCGGGTCGAGCGGGAGGCTGCACAGCGGGCACGGCGGTCGTCCGGCGTTGACGACGTCGAGGGCGCGCTTGGCGAAGGCCCTGGCCTGCGCGCCGGTGAGGCGGACCCGCAGCATCGGAGGACCGTTCTCCTCGTCCTGGAGCAGCCGCTCCTCGGCCTCGGCGAGGTCCTCCTCGGACTCCGCGTCGAGCTCGACGAGCGCCTGCGCCTCGACGATCATGCGCTGTTCCTCGCCGTCCCAGGCGAGCGCCATGGTGCCCACCCGGAACTCCTCCTCGATGGGAGTGTCCAGCGGGCCGGTGTCGGAGATCTCGCTGGGCGCCATGGCGGGCACGGCGGCGCTGCCGCCGCTGCGGCGCAGCACCTCGTCCAGCAGTTCGTCCATGCGCTCGGCGAGCGCGGCGACCTGGGTCTTCTCCAGGGCCACGCTGGTCACCCGGGGGCCTGCGGTGGCCTGGAGGAAGAACGTACGGCGCCCGGGCAGTCCGACCGTGCCGGCCACGAAGCGGTCCGGGGGGTCGTAGAGGAACACCTGACGGGACACGTCCTGTCTCCATGGGAATCGTAAGAACGTCTGAATCGGGAAGTCGAGGGCGACCGCTTCACCCTACTGCGGCCGACGATCACGGTGCGCCCGCGCCGCCCCCGACCGGTGCGTCATCGCCTTCGGGCTCCTCGCGCGGCGCCAGGGACGCGAAGTCCCCGGTGTCGCCGAGCCGTACCAGGAAGGGCCGCAACCTGGTGTAGCGGATCGCGGTGACGGAACAGGGTTCGACGGAGATCCTCTGGAAGAGGTCCAGATGAAGGCCGAGCGCGTCCGCGACGAGGGACTTGATGATGTCACCGTGGGAGCACATCAGGTAGACGGCGTCGGCGCCGTGGTCGCGCTCCACGCGCGCGTTCCACTCGCGCACCGCCTCGGCGGCGCGGGTCTGCATCGCGCGCATGGACTCGCCCCCCGGGAACGCGGCCGCCGAGGGGTGCGCCTGCACCACCTCCATCAGCGGCTCGTCCTTGAGCTCGGCGAGCTTGCGGCCGGACCAGTCGCCGTAGTGGCACTCGCCGATCCGCTCGTCCGTGTGCGCGGTCAGTTCCGGCCGGGCGTCCAGCAGCGGTCGTACGGTTTCCCGGCAGCGCTGCAGCGGACTGGTGACGACTTCGGCGATCGGCAGTCCGTCGAGCCGCCCCGGCAGCGCCGCGGCCTGCGCGGTGCCGCGTTCGTCCAGGGCGACCCCGGGGGTCCAGCCGGCGAGCAGCCCGGCGGTGTTGGCGGTGGAGCGTCCGTGCCTGACGAGGATCAGCGTGGGCATGCGGCCAGGGTAGGCGTACGGCCGCTTCGGGTGGCGACCGGACGAAGGGAGAACACACTCCGTGATCGTCGACTGCGCCGTCTACCGTGACGGCCACCGCACACCGGGCTTCGCCGACCTCTCCGACGCCCTCACCGCGGCGCGGGCCGCCGGGGGTTTCGTGTGGGTGGGGCTGCACGAGCCGAGCGAGGAGGAGTTCGACCTGGTCAACGAGGAGTTCGCGCTGCATCCCCTGGCGGTCGAGGACGCCCTGAAGGCGCATCAGCGGCCCAAGCTGGAGGTCTACGACGACTCGCTGTTCGTGGTGCTCAAGCCCGTGGTGTACGAGCCGCGCAGCGACGCCGTCTCCACCGGCGAGATCATGATCTTCCTGGGCGACTCGTTCGTGGTGACGGTCCGCCACGGCGAGAGCGACGGGCTTGCCGCCGTACGGCGCCGTCTCGAACAGGAGCCGGAGATACTCGGCCACGGCCCGACCTCCGTGCTGTACGCCATCGCAGACACCGCTGTCGACCACTACCTGGACGTGGCCGCCGAGCTCCAGACGGACCTGGAGGAGCTGGAGGCGGAGGTCTTCGCGCCGGACGGCGGCTCGCGGAACTCCGCCTCACGGATCCATGCCTTCAAACGCCGGATCACGGAGTTCCGGCGGGCGACGGGCCCGCTGGCGCTGCCGATGTCCCGCTTGGGCGGCACCGGCACGAGCCTGTTCACCCCGGCCGTGCCCTTCGTGGACGACAAGGCGCGGCCCTTCTTCCGGGACGTCAGCGACCATCTGACCCGGGTCAACGACTCGGTGGAGAGCCTGGACCGGCTGGTCTCGGACATCCTGTCGGCGCACCTCGCGCAGACCGGCGTCCAGCAGAACGACGACATGCGGAAGATCTCCGCGTGGGCGGCCATGGCCGCGGTGCCCACGATGATCGCCGGTATCTACGGCATGAACTTCGCGCACATGCCGGAGCTGCGCCGGCTCTGGTCCTACCCGGCGGTGATCCTGCTAATGGCCGCTCTGGAGATGCTGCTGTACCGGCTGTTCAAGCGGCGGGGCTGGCTGTAGGTCCCGCGTCGCCCGTCAGGCGAACCCGGGCGCCGGGGCGGCGGGCCCGCCGAGGGCGTCGCGGCGCTCGGGCGTGCGCAGGGTCACCATCCGGCGCCGGCCCACCAGCCGCTCGTAGGCGTACACGGCGTGGATGCCGGCCGCGAGGAGCGCCGACCTGGCCGCGGACCAGCCGAGGATGCGACCCATCCGGGACATGACCGCGAGGCTGACGTCGCGGTGGACGCGGATCTCGGCGAGCGCGCACGCGTGCAGCGTCCACTGGATGGTCCGGCCGTACCCCGCGGCGGCGAGGCGCAGCAGTTCCTCGTGGCAGTAGGCGAGGTGGTTGTCCTCGTCGTCGGCGATCATCCGCAATGCCCGCCCGATGCCGGGGTGGTCGCCGAAGTGCCTGCACAGCAGCCTCATCTGCTCGCAGGCGCGCTGTTCGGTGACCCGGCTGTGGGCCAGGTAGACGACGAGGTCCTCCACGGTGAGCGGCTCGTCAGTGCGGAGCCGGTCGTGCGGGAGTCCGATGCCCCGCCGTTCCAGGAGCATCGTGTAGTCCGTCTCCGGGGGCACCGGCACGGGTTCCAGACCGCGCTTGCGCAGCAGGGCGCGGAAGATCCGGCCGTGCTTGTCCTCGTCCGCCCCGTGACGGGCGATCTTCGGGGCGAGGCCGCGCTCGCCCGGCGGTACGAGCGCCGCGATCCGGCCGTTCTCCCAGCCGCCCTGCGCCTCCCCGCCGGCCGCGATGGAGCAGAACAGCCGGAAGGACTCGTCGTGGTCGACGATCTCCTGGAACAGGCTTCTGGGCGAAAGCACCGCGGGCCACCTCCCTGCCTGACTGCCGCGCAGCACGAGTCAAATGCGACCGCGCGGGTGCCGCAACAGGGGTGCGGGCGCACTGCGCCGAACGGAGGAGCGCGCGTCGGGCGGCGGGGCGACCGGAACGGGGCCGGACACGGGCGTAACCGCGCGGCGGCGGGCGCGTTGTTCTCCGTGACGGCCGTGGCGGGGAAGACCCCCGAGCCCCCACCACGGCCGCGAAAAGCCACGAACGTACCGCCCGCCGCCTGCCGTGTCGCGGCGGGCGGTCACGCCAGCCCTCACGCCAGCCCGGCGCGCTCCAGGGCCTCGGTTCCGGCCCGTAGCGAGGCCAGCCGCTCCTCCAGCGTGAAGCCCGCGGGGGCAAGGGTCAGCGTGGTCACCCCGGCCGCCGCGTAGGCCTTCATGCGGTCCGCGATCCGGTCGACGGAGCCGAGCAGTGTGGTCTGGTCGATGAGCTGCTGCGGTACGGCGGCCGCGGCGCCCTGCTTGTCGCCGGACAGGTACTTGTCCTGGATCTCGGCGGCCTCCTTCTCGTAGCCCATGCGGCAGGCGAGTTGGTTGTAGAAGTTCTGCTTGCGGCTGCCCATGCCGCCGACGTACAGCGCGGTGTAGGGGCGGAAGGTGTCGGCGAGGCGGGGCACGTCCTTGTCGTCGCCGACGGCCAGCGGCAGGGTCGGGCAGACGTCGAAGCCGTCCAGGGTCATGCCGGCCTTCTCGCGGCCCGCGCGCAGGTACTTGACCGCCGTCTCCTCGAGGTGGTCGGCGGAGGGGAAGATGAGCAGCGCCCCGTCGGCGATCTCGCCGGTCTGCTCCAGGTTCTTCGGGCCGATGGCGGCGATGTAGAGCGGGATGTGCTCGCGCTGCGGGTGCACGGTGAGCTTGATCGGCTTGCCGGGGCCGCCCGGCAGGGGCAGCGTCCAGTGGTCGCCGTCGTACGTCAGCCGCTCCCGCGTCATCGCCCTGCGGACGATCTCGACGTACTCGCGGGTGCGGGCCAGCGGCTTGTCGAACTTCACGCCGTACCAGCCCTCGGACACCTGCGGTCCGGAGACGCCGAGGCCGAGCCGGAAGCGGCCGCCGGACAGCGAGTCCAGTGTGGCGGCCGTCATCGCCGTCATCGCGGGCTGCCGGGCGGGGATCTGGAAGATGGCCGAGCCCACGTCGATGCGCTCGGTCTGCGCGGCGACCCAGGTGAGCACGGTGGCCGCGTCCGAGCCGTAGGCCTCGGCGGCCCAGCACACGGCGTATCCGAGCCGGTCCGCCTCCTGCGCGACGGCCAGGTTGTCCGCGTCCATGCCGGCACCCCAGTAGCCGAGGTTGATCCCGAGCTGCATGCCGTTCCCCTTACCGATCAGTAACGTCCGTTGTGCGGGGAACACTAGCGCGGCCCCGCGGCACATGGCAGTGCACGACCTGCGGGACGGCCGGTTCGCGGCGCCGCCCCGGCGGGCGGAGACCGGGTTGTCCACAGGTCACCCACGTACCTGCCGTGGCCAGTAATCTCGGCGACCATGGAGCAGAGGCATCTCGGCCGTACGGGCCTGCGCGTGTCCCGCATCGGCCTCGGCACCCTCACCTGGGGCCGGGACACCGACGAGCACGACGCCGCGGACATGCTGAAGGTGTTCTGGGAGGCGGGCGGCACCCTCGTGGACACGGCGGACGTGTACGGCGACGGAGAGGCCGAGTACCTGCTCGGGCGGCTCATGGACGGCCTCGTGCCCCGCCGTGACCTGGTCGTCTCGACCAAGGCGGGCAGCGTGCCGGACCCGGACCGGCGCTTCGACGGCTCTCGCGGCCATCTGCTGGCCGCGCTGGACGCCTCCCTCGCCCGCCTCGGCACGGACTACGTCGACGTGTGGCACGTCCACGCCTTCGACCCGCACACGCCGTTGGAGGAGACCCTCCACGCGGTCGACCTCGCCGTCGGCAGCGGCCGGGTGCGCTACGCGGGCGTCTCCAACTTCTGCGGCTGGCAGCTGGCCAAGGCGGCGACCTGGCAGCTCGCGGCGCCCGGCGCCCGGACGCGGCTGGCGAGCACGCAGATGGAGTACTCGCTGCTGCAACGCGGCGTGGAGCGCGAGGTGCTGCCCGCCGCGCTGGACCTGGGCGTCGGCCTGCTGCCGTCCTCACCGCTGGGCCGCGGCGTGCTGACCGGCAAGTACCGCAACGGGACGCCGCCGGACTCGCGGGGCGCCTCGGAGCACCTGGCGCCGTTCGTCGAGCCGTACCTGGACGACACGGCGGGCCGCATCGTGGACGCGGTGTCCACGGCGGCGGACGGGCTGGCGGTGACCCCGCTCGAGGTGGCCCTCGCCTGGGTCCGCGACCGGCCGGGCGTGGCGGCGCCGATCGTCGGTGCCCGCAACGCGCAGCAGCTCACGGCGGTGCTGTCAGTGGAGGCGCTTAGTCTTCCTGACGAGATCTGCCGGGCGCTCGACGACGTGTCGGAGCCCGTGCACCGCTATCCCGATCACGACTGGAGCACGCTGTGAGCACGGAGCCGGAGACCACGGAACAGACGGGGCCTGGCACCCCGGACCCCGGGGCGGACGACGGCCTCCGCCACGACGGCCCGGTCGGGGAGGGCGGTACGTCGGGCGGCGGGGTGTCGGGGAACAGCGCGCCGGAAGGCGGGGCGGCCGCGGAGGGGGACGCCCCCGGGGCCGGAAGGAGCGCGAGGGGTGGCGCCTCGGAAGCCGATGGGGCCGCGGAAGGCGGCACCTCGGACGGCGAGGAGGCCCGGGGAGGCGGCACCTCGGAAGGCCGGACGGACTCGCGAGGTGGCGCCTCGGAAGGCGCGGCGAGCACGAAAGGCGGCGCCTCCGAGGTCGGTGCGGCCTCGGGTGGGGGCGTCGCTCCGGATGCGGGCAGCGACCCGGAGGACGGCGCGGAGGCGGAACCCTCGGACGACTCTGACGACTCTGACGGCTCTGACGACTCGGACGGCTCGGACGGCCCGGGCGGGGCCGAGAAGTCCGAGGCCGAGGCCGAGTTGGCGGCTCAGCGGGTCGAGCGGGAACGGATCGAGCAGCGGAAGGCCGAGCGGAAGGGGCCAATCGAGAGCGGCGGCAAGCTCAGCGGCCAGGCGGCCGACCTGCTGGCCGCCGTGCGGGCCGTGGAGAGCGGTGAGAAGCCCTCGGCCACCGTCTTCGCCGAGCCCGAGCCCGCACCGCGCCGTCCCGCCCCCGAACCGGCACCGCGGCCGAGGACTGTGGAACCCGAGGCCGCCACCGCGCCCGCCGGGCCGGCGCCGGAGACCGTCCAGGCGGTGAGCCGGGTGCTGGCCCGAGGCGGCGCCCCGGAGACGCTCGCCCCCCAGGTCGCCGCGGCCCTCGGCGAGGCCGCGGAGGAGCGGCTGCACGCCGACCCCTGGCAGTTGCTGCACGTCACCGGCGTACGGCCGGAGCAGGCCGACGGATTCGCGCGCGCCCTGCTCGGCGCGGAGTGCGGCCCTGACGACGAGCGCCGCGGCCGGGCGTTCACCGTGTGGCTGCTGGAGCAGGCCGCCCTGGCCGGGCACACGGCCCTGGAAGCCCCGGCCCTGACCGCCGCCCTGGCCCAGCGGGCGGTGCCCGACCCCGAAGCGGCCCTGAACGGCACGCTGGCGGAGGGCGAGGCCCTGGTGTTCCAGGACGCCCTGGACGACGCCCCGGCCACCGAGGAGGCGGACGAGGACGGCGAGCGTCCGGTGCGCGTCCTCGTCGGACTGGAGCGGTACGCGCTCGCCGAGGAGAGTCTGGCCGACGGACTCGCACGCCTGATCAACTCCGCGCCGAAGGAAGGCGGTTCCGCGTCGGACTGGGAGCGGGCCGCCGCCTCCGCCGAGGGCTCCGCCGCCGAGTTGCTCCGCGCCGTCGCCGGGCACGGACTGGTGCTGCACACCGGCGGGGAGGCGTCCCGCGTCGAGCCCGCACGGCTGCTGGGCGAGGCGGGTCGCCTCGGGCTGCGCGCCTGGGCCGCCGCCCACAGCCCGCTCGGCCGGGACGGCTTCGGGCAGCTCCTCCGGCGGCTCCCGCGGGAGCAGGAGCCCTCGGAGGCGCCCGCGCCCCCCGTGGCCACGGTGGCCGGACTGCTGTCCGGCGCCGAGGGCCCCGGCCGGGACGAGGACGGTTCGCTCGCGCTGGACCTCCTCGTCGTGCTCGACGCTCCCCAACTGGACGTGGAGACGGCGGCGCTGCTGGTCGAATCGCTACCGGACGGGGCGCGGCTGGTGCTGGCCGGGGATCCGGCGGTGCTGTGGTCCGTGGGCCCTGGACGGGTGTTCGCGGATCTGCTGGCGGCGCGGGTGTGCCCGCAGATCGCCTCGCGTCTGCCGGATCCGGGCCCGCTGGGTGAACTCGTCTCCGGTATCGGTGTCGGCGAGCTGAACCAGGTGGCGGCGCCCGGCAAGGAGGTCGTGATCGTCCCGGTGCGGGACGCGGGCGAGGCCGTGCACCGGACCGTGCAGCTCGTCGCGGACTCGGTGCCGCGGGCGATCGGCGTCCCGGCCGAGCAGACCGTGGTGATCACCCCAGGTCACGGCGGCGCGGCCGGCACGCGTGCGCTGAACGCGGCGCTGAAGGAGCGGCTCAACCCGGGCCCCGGCCGCTTCGGCGGTTTCGACCCCGGCGACCGGATCGCCTACTCCCCCGCTCCGGGCCGTACGCTGCCCGGTCAGGTGGTGAAGGCCGACGCCGAGGGGCTGCACCTGTCCTGCTCGGGCGCCCACGTGGTGGTCCCGAAGGAGCGGGTGGAGACGCAGCTGCGGCACGGGTGGGCGCTGACCGCGCACCAGGCCGTGGGCGGCCGGTGGCCCGCGGTGGTCGTCGTGCTGCCCGGCGACGCGGCGCAGGCGCTCAGCCGCCCGTGGGTCTACACGGCGTTCAGCCGGGCCGCCCGGCATCTGTCCGTGGTGCACGGCGTGGAGCAAGCGCTGCCCCGTGCCGTCGCCGAGATCCCGGCCAGGCCCCGTACGACCCGTCTGCCCGCCCTGCTCCAGCCGCCGGCGCAGGACCCCGGGACACAGGAGCGGACGGCCGGCTGACGGCCCAGAACTTCTGGGACTCCTGGAACTCCCACAACTCCCGGAACACACGCGTCGGCCGCCGCGGATCCGCCCGGCATGCGAGCGGGCGGACCGGCAAGTGCCGGTCCGCCCACGGCGTCAACGGTCGTTCGCGTCCAGCGGTTCCAGGTCCTCGTCGTCGAGCGGCGCGTTGAAGTCGTCCTCGTCGAGGTCGTCTTCCTCGTCGAGGTCGTCGTCCAGCGCGTCGTCCTCGTCGTCGAAGACCGCGCTGACGTCGAAGCGGCAGACGACCCGCTCCGGGTCGACGTGCTCGAAGGGGGCGTCAAGCCAGTCGCCCGGGTCGGCGGGCTCGTCCGCGGCGGTGACCCACAACGTGGAGTCGCCCTCCTCCAGGCCGAACTCCTTGTGCCGGGAGGCGATCTCGTCCGGTTCGAACTCGCCGAACAGGACGCCGATCGCCCCGTGCACCGTGCCGGAGGCGCCCTCTGCGGTGCCCAGGACGGCCTCGGAGTCCGCGGCCTCCACCCGCTGGGCCTGCGCCAGCAGCCGCTGCGGCTCGGCCACGGCGTAGTCGCGGCGGATCAGCACGCTGATCGCGTTCGGCTCCTCGGGACCCGTGTACGGCGGCAGCGAGTCGTCACCGGGGATCTCGAAGGGCGTGACCTCGTCGTAGCGGTCGTAGAGCAGTTCGTCGTACGCCTCCGCCGCCGCGGCCAGCTGGTTGAACGCCTCGTAGACGGCCGGGTCTTCGTCCCCCGACCTGCGTTCGACCGCGGCCAGGTGGCGGTCGAGCGCGGTCTTGACCGCCTCGGCGGCGGCGCGTACCTCGGCAGCGGTGGGCTGCGCAGCATCAGACATAGTGCAGACGCTATCCGTACCGGGCCCCAGCCCGCACAATAGATGCGATGCCGGAATACGAATTTGTCGACGTGTACGTCCCGCGCGGGGTGTCCCGCAAGGAGACGGCACGTCTGCTGACGGACCACGCCGAGTACGGACACTGGGAGTTGTACCGTCTGAGCCTGCTGCGCGACGGCAGCCGCAGGGTGCGGTTGCGCCGGCGGATCATTCGCCAGGTGCGCGCCACGTGGTGAGCTGAGGCGGCCGACCGAGCCACAGCGGGCCCCGCCGACGCGGGGCCCGCTCTGTCCTGCGCATCGCCGATTTCGGGCTACCTGGCGGAGGCCCGTGCCTTGCGGTACAGCACCGCACCCGCGAGCAGCGCGCCCGCGCCCACCGGGAGGACGGTGCCCATCGGCAGTTCGCTGCCGGTGTGGGCGAGCTGCGCACGGCCGCTGGTCGCGGCGACGGACTGCGCCTCCGGCTGGTTCCCCCGCGTCGAACCACCGGGGGTGCTGCCGCCGCCCGGGGAGGGCGGCGTGGCCGGGGTAACGGGGGTGCCAGGTGTGCCGGGTTGACCCGGAGTACCCGGGTGACTGGGCGTACCGGGCGTACTCGGATGCCCCGGGGTCCCGGGGTGGCCCGGGTGGCCCGGGTGCCTCGGTGTGCCGGGCGGGTTCTCCCGGTCGCCACCGGGAGGCGTGATGCGGCTCCCGCCGCCGTTGGCGCAGTGGTTGCCCATGGCCGGGTTGGCCACACCGATCACGTCGACGCTGTTGCCGCAGACGTTGACGGGGACGTCGACCGGCACCTGCACCGTGTTGCCGGAGCCGACGCCCGGCGAGCCGCTGGTGCGCCCCTCGGCGTGGGAGCCTCCGTTGTTCCCGGACGAGCTGCCGCCGTGCTGGGCGCAGGTGTTGCCCGCCGCCGGGTTGAGCAGACCGACGACGTTGATCGTGTTGCCGCAGACGTTCACCGGTACGTGCACCGGCACCTGCACCGTGTTGCCGGACAGCACGCCCGGTGAGCCGGCCGCGGCGCCGGACGCGCCCGCGTCGGCGTGGGCGTAGCCGCTGGCCGCGGCGAGCACGCCGGTGGCTGCGGCCACCGTCATCAGGCCCTTGCGGGTGACCTGTCGCATTTACTGAATCCCTGCCTTCGACCTTCTCGAACCTTCCGGAACGCGCGGTCGCATCCGTCGGAATTCCGCCGTCGCAACCGCGCCGATGAACCGGTCGGCCCCGGAGCGCATGGCGGGCGCTCCGGGGCCGACGGGTTCAGACCCCCCACGGAGTCGGTGGAGTCAGACCCTCACGGGGCGGGGCACAACGTCAGTGGTTGACGCAGGTGTTGCCGAAGGCGGGGTTCAGCAGCCCGATCACCGAGATCGTGTTGCCGCACACGTTCACCGGCACGTGAACGGGCACCTGGATGACGTTGCCGGAAACGACGCCCGGGGACTGCACGGCAGCACCCTGGGCGCCCGAGTCTGCGGCGGCCATCCCGGCGCCCGCGAGAACCAGTCCACCAGTGGCGACCGCGGCAGCGACGACCTTCTTGATCATTATTCCTCCTCGTTGACAAAGGCGATCTCATGTTGCTGATCGCATCACCTGTAACGAGGAGGAACTAATCGGGATACGAGCTTATGGTCGCATTCACCCTTCCGGTCACTCCCGCACGCCCGGTCGATTACCGGGGTCAATCCGTTGATGACGAATGCGGGCGGAACTCAGGACGCGTCGATGAACCGGTCGAGCACGCGCACGCCGAACTTCAGGCCGTCCACCGGCACCCGCTCGTCCACGCCGTGGAACATGCCCGCGAAATCCAGCTCCGGCGGCAGCTTCAGCGGCGCGAAGCCGAAGCCCCGGATGCCCAGGTCGTCGAAGGACTTGGCGTCGGTGCCTCCGGAGAGCATGTACGGGATGGCCTTCGCGGCCGGGTCCTCGGCCACCAGCGCGGACTGCATCGCCTCCACCAGGGCCCCGTCGAAGGTGGTCTCGACGGCCTTGTCGGAGTGCACGTCCTCGCGCTTGACCTTCGGTCCCAGGATCCGGTCGAGGTCGGCGAGGAACTCCTCCTCGAAGCCGGGCAGGAACCGCCCGTCGACGTGCGCGGTGGCCTCGCCCGGGATGACGTTGACCTTGTAACCGGCGCCCAGCTGCGTGGGGTTGGCGGTGTTGCTCAGGGTGGCGCCGATGAGCTTGGCGATGCCGCCGAGCTTCGCGATCGTGCCGTCCATGTCCTCCGGGTCGAGCTTGGTGCCGAGCGCGTCGCCGAGTTCGTCCAGGAAGGCGCGGGTGGTCTTGGTCACCCGCACCGGGAACCTGTGCCGCCCGAGCCGGGCGACGGCCTCCGACAGCTCGGTGATCGCGTTGTCCCGGTGGATCATCGAGCCGTGCCCCGCGGTGCCGGCCACGGTCAGCTTCATCCAGTGCATGCCCTTCTCGGCCGTCTGGATCAGGTACAGCCGCCGCTGTTCGCTGACGGTGAAGGAGAACCCGCCGACCTCGCTGATCGCCTCGGTGACCCCCTCGAACAGGTCCGGGTGGTTGTCCACCAGGTACCGGGCGCCGTACGTGCCGCCGGCCTCCTCGTCGGCGAGGAAGGCGAGCACGATGTCCCGCGGGGGCCTGCGGCCGCTGCGCAGCCGGTCGCGCACGACCGCCAGCGTCATCGCGTCCATGTCCTTCATGTCGACCGCGCCGCGGCCCCACACGCACCCGTCCGCGACCTCCCCGGAGAAGGGGTGGTGGGTCCAGTCGTCGGCGTTGGCCGGTACGACGTCGGTGTGGCCGTGGATCAGCAGCGCCGGCCGGGAGGGGTCCTCGCCCTCGATGCGGGCCACCGTCGAGGCCCGGCCCGGGTGCGACTCGAAGATCTTCGGCTCCAGGCCCACCTCGGCGAGCTTCTCGGCGACGTACTCGGCCGCCCTGCGCTCACCCGGTCCCGAGTGGTCGCCGTAGTTGCTGGTGTCGATCTGGATCAGTTCGCGGCAGAGGTCCACGACCTCGTCCTCGCCGGTGACGCCCCTGGCCGTGCCCGTCTCGCTCACGCTGCTTCCTCCCGCTGTGTGCTGGTGGCCACCCCGTGTGCCGGTGGTCCAGTCATCCTCCCCCTCCCCCGCGCCAACCCCAAGAGAGCCTCGGGCCCCGCCCGCCGCCGCCCGCCCCCGGCTCGCCCGCGCGCGGCCTCCTGGGACGGGACGGGTGATCGGGCCTGCCCGAAAGCCTGGTAATGTTTGCTTCGTCGCCGCGGGAAGGCCCGCACGACAGACACCCCGTCCGGGTGGCGGAATGGCAGACGCGCTAGCTTGAGGTGCTAGTGCCCTTTATCGGGCGTGGGGGTTCAAGTCCCCCCTCGGACACCACCGGAAAACGGTGTCGACCAGTATCGGTCGGCACCGTTTTTTCGCGTTCCCACCGCGTGCGGCATGCCGCATACCGCACGCCGCACCAGGGCTAGACGTGCGCCGCCGCCATGTGGTCCGTGAACCAGTCCCGGGCCAGGTCGGTCACCGTCTCCAGGGCTCCGGGCTCCTCGAAGAGATGGGTGGCGCCGGGGACGACGCCGAGGTGGCTCTCGCAGCGCAGACGGGCCTGCGCCTGGCGGTTGAGGTCGAGGACGACGGTGTCGGCGCCGCCGACGATGAGCAGGGTGGGGGCGGTCACGTCCGGCAGACGCGGCCCCGCGAGGTCCGGACGGCCGCCTCGGGAGACCACGGCGGCTATGTGCGCGCCGGGTTCCGCCGCGGCCCAGAGGGCGGCGGCCGCGCCGGTGCTGGCGCCGAAGTAACCGACCGCCATCCGCTCGACGCCGGGCCGGCCGCGCAGCCAGCCGGTGGCCGCGGTGAGCCGGGCGGCCAGCAGCGTGGTGTCGAACACGTTGGCCCGCTCCCGCGCCTCCTCCTCGGTGAGCAGGTCGAACAGGAGGGTGCCGAGGCCGGCCCGGTTCAGGCCCTCGGCGACGAAGCGGTTGCGCGGGCTGTGCCGTCCGCTGCCGCTTCCGTGCGCGAAGACCACGATGCCGACGGCTTCGGGGGGCACCGTCAGATGGCCGCCGAGCCGCACGGCGCCGGCCGCCACCTCCACCTCGCGGTCGGTGGGGAACCGGTGCGAGCGGCCCGCCGCCCGGCGGAGGCAGGCGACGACGTCCTCGTCGTCGAGCTGGGCGAAGTCGGCGTAGAACTGGCCGACCGCGAAGAAGTCCGGCGGGGTGGCCAGGCACACCAGCTCGTCGGCCTCGCCGCCGAGCCGGTGCGTCCAGTCCGGCGGTGCGACGGGGACCGCCAGCACGGTCCGCGCGGCCCCGCGGGCGCGTACCGTCCGGCAGGCCGCCCGCGCCGTCGAGCCGGTGGCCACGCCGTCGTCGACGACCACGACGGTCCGGCCCGCGACCGCGACCGGTGGCCGCTCGCCCCGGTAGCGCTCGGCACGCCGCTGGAGCTCGTCGCGTTCGCGCTCCTCGACGCGCGCGAGTTCCGCGGGTGTGACGCGTGCCTCGCGCAGCACGTCCTCGCCGAGTACGCGTACGCCGTCCTCGCCGATCGCCCCCATGCCCAGCTCCGGGTGGAAGGGCACGCCCAGTTTCCGTACCAGGCACACGTCCAGCGGGGCGCCGAGCGCCTCCGCGACGACCTCGGCCACGGGGACGCCGCCACGGGGCAGACCGAGCACCACGACGTCCTGGCCGGTGAGGTGTTCCAGGCGGGCGGCCAGCCGCCGTCCCGCGTCGAGACGGTCCGTGAAGAGCACTGTTCGGCTCCTTCACTCCCTCGATGTCCACAGGGGGACGGGAGGCGTCGCCTCCGGTGCTCCCACCGCGTCGATGTCGCCCGCGGCGGCGCGCAGAAGCTCGCGGCCCAGCGCGATCAGCGCACGGCCGGCCGCGAGTTCGTCGCCGATCTCGGGCACCGCCATGTCGTACGGATTGCGGCGGGCCTCCGCCCGGGTCTCCAGGACGTTGTCGCCGGTGTCCAGGACGATCCGGGCCGTGGTGTCCGGATCGTGTTCGGACAGATACAGATTGAGCCGCCACTCCTTGACGGACGGAGGCCGGCTGCCGACGGGTCGAGTCATCGTCCGTGTCTCCTCAACTCCGGTGGGAGGCAAGGCCACACTGTCGAGGCGACGAGTGACCCGGCGTGGCCTCCGTCTTCCACTGTGCCCCCGTCGCGCCCGTGCCGCACGGCCGCGACGGGGGAAGCGGACGTACCGGGGGCGGGCGGGTGCGCCGCCGCGGGCAGAATGGGGGGCATGACCACGCGTTCCTGCCCGTGCGGGCTGCCCGAGCCGTACGAGAGGTGCTGCGGCCGCTATCACGGTGGTGCCGCCGCCGCGCCGACCGCCGAGGCGCTGATGCGGTCGCGGTACTGCGCCTTCGTGCGGCGAGACGCGGGGTATCTGCTGCGGACCTGGCACCCGCGGACCCGGCCGGCGCGGCTCGACCTGGATCCCGGGATGCGCTGGACGGGGCTGGAGATCCTCGGCGCGACGGACGGTTCGGCGTTCCACGGCACCGGGACGGTGACGTTCCGGGCGTCCTACCGGGGTGGCTCGCTGCTCGAACGCAGCCGGTTCGAGCGGGTCGACGGGGCGTGGGTGTACGTGGACGGGGACTTCCCCGAGCAGTGAAGGCGCGCCGGGCTACGGCGCCAGGACGTCCAGTTCCTGGAGGGCCCCGACGGTGATCTCGCGGGTCAGCCGCTCGGCCTGGTCCGCGTCGCGGGCCCGGACCGCCTCGGCGAGCTGGACGTGGAGGGTGACGGCGGCGGGGTCGGGCTCCTCGAACATGACCTCGTGGTGGGTGCGGCCCGCCAGGACCTCGGCGACGACGTCGCCGAGGCGGGCGAACATCTCGTTCCCGGAGGCGCTGAGGATCACCCGGTGGAAGGCGATGTCGTGGACCAGGTACGCCTGGAGCCGGTGGTGGCCGCGTGAGTTGGCCACCATGCCGAGGGCGCACTCGGTGAGTTCGGCGCACTGCTCGGGGGTGGCGAGCCGGGCAGCCAGACCCGCGGCGGCCGGTTCGACGGCGGAGCGCAGCACGGTCAGCGACCGCAGCTGCCGGGGCCGGTCGGCGCCGGCCAGGCGCCAGCGGATGACCTGCGGGTCGTAGACGTTCCACTCGGCCTGGGGGAGCACGGTCACGCCGACGCGGCGGCGCGAGGCGACCAGGTGCATGGACTCCAGGACACGGACCGCCTCGCGCATCACGGAGCGTGACACGTCGAAGCGCTGCGCCAGTTCGTCGGTGCGCAGCACGCTGCCCGGCGGATACTCGCCCGCGGTGATGGCGGGGCCGAGGGTGTCCAGTACGCGGCCGTGCAGCCCTCGGCCCGGTGTGCTCATGCACTCAGCGTACGGGGCGGATCACGATCCCAAAAAGTCAGACTTATATGTCACAGACCCTTGAATTAGTCGTACCTATGGGTTTCAGTGTGGCGGACGCCGGATGTCGGCGTCCCATGTCGAGGAAGACAGCGAGGCAGTGATGCGCACCCCCCACGTCGTCGTGGTGATGGGCGTCGCCGGCACGGGCAAGACCACGATCGGTCCCCTGCTCGCCGCCCGGCTCGGCGTCCCGTACGCCGAGGGCGACGACTTCCACCCGCAGGCCAACATCGCCAAGATGACGGCCGGGATCCCGCTCGGCGACGAGGACAGGTGGCCGTGGCTCGACGCCATCGGCGCCTGGGCCCACGGGCGGGCGGGGCTGGGCGGGGTGGTGAGCAGCTCGGCGCTGAAGCGGTCGTACCGCGACCGGCTGCGGGCCGCGGCTCCCGGCGTCGTCTTCGTGCACCTGACGGGCGACCGGAAGCTCATCGAGGACCGGATGGCGCACCGCCAGGGTCACTTCATGCCGACGGCGCTGCTGGATTCCCAGTTCGCCACGCTGCAGCCGCTCCAGCAGGACGAACGGGGCGTCGTGGTCGACGTCTCCGGGTCGCCCGAGGAGATCACCGCACGCGCGGTGGCCGCGCTGGACGGCCTCGACAGCTCCACGCAGCCCTCCGAGGAGCCGCGGCCGTGAGCCCCGGCGCTTCTCCCCCACGCTCGCCGGCTGCGGCACACCTCTCCCCACCGTCCCTCTTCACCTGCAAGGGAACACCGTGACCAGACTCAGCGTCGAGATGCTGGCAGCGGACGCGCCCCCGCCGATCACCTCGGCCGGCCACGCCCAGCTCGGCATCGCCGTCCTCGCGGGCATCGCCGTCATCGTCCTGCTCATCACCAGGTTCAAACTGCACGCCTTCCTGTCCCTGACCATCGGATCGCTGGTGCTCGGCGCGGTCGCCGGGGCACCGCTCGACAAGGCGATCGCCAGCTTCACCGCCGGACTGGGCTCCACCGTCGCCGGCGTGGGCGTGCTGATCGCCCTCGGCGCGATCCTCGGCAAGCTGCTCGCCGACTCCGGCGGCGCCGACCAGGTCGTCGACACGATCCTGGCGAAGGCCAAGGGCCGGGCGATGCCGTGGGCGATGGTGCTGATCGCCTCCGTGATCGGTCTGCCGCTGTTCTTCGAGGTCGGCATCGTGCTGCTGATCCCGGTCGTGCTGATGGTGGCCAAGCGCGGCAACTACTCCCTGATGCGCATCGGGGTGCCGGCGCTGGCCGGTCTGTCCGTGATGCACGGCCTGATCCCGCCGCACCCCGGCCCGCTGGTCGCCATCGACGCGGTCAAGGCCAACCTGGGCGTGACGCTGGCGCTCGGCATCCTCGTTGCCATACCGACGGTGATCATCGCCGGTCCGCTGTTCGCCAAGGTCGCGGCCCGCTGGGTGGACGTCCCCGTTCCGGACCGGATGCTGCCTCAGCGCCCGTCGGAGGAGCTCGAGCGGCGTCCGGGCTTCGGCGCCACGCTGGCAACGGTGCTGCTCCCGGTCGTGCTGATGCTGGCCAAGGCCCTGGTCGACATCGTCGTGGACGACCCGGCGAACATGACCCAGCGTGTCTTCGACGTCATCGGCTCCCCGATGATCGCGCTGCTCGCCGCCGTGCTCGTCGGCGTCTTCACGCTGGGGATGCCGGCCGGGTTCAGCAAGGAGCGGATCTCCTCGACCGTCGAGAAGGGCCTCATGCCCATCGCCGGCATCCTGCTGATCGTGGGCGCGGGCGGCGGCTTCAAGCAGACGCTGATCGACGCCGGGGTGGGCCAGATGGTCCTGGACATCTCCAAGGACTGGTCGATACCGGCGCTGCTGCTGGCCTGGCTCATCGCGGTGGCGATCCGGCTCGCGACCGGTTCGGCGACCGTGGCGACCATCTCGGCGGCCGGTCTGGTCGCCCCGCTCGCGGCCGACATGTCGACCACCCACGCCGCCCTGCTGGTGCTGGCCGTCGGCGCCGGCTCGCTGTTCTTCAGCCATGTCAACGACGCCGGGTTCTGGCTGGTGAAGGAGTACTTCGGGCTGAGCGTCGGCCAGACGATCAAGAGCTGGTCGGTCATGGAGACGATCATCTCGGTGGTGGCGGGAGCCCTGGTCCTGCTGCTGTCCCTGGTGATCTAGCGGTACGCCATCGACGGCGGCCGTGGCCGGGCACCGCCCGGTCACGGCCGCCGCGTCCGTACGTGCCCCCCCCGCCGATGGGCCTACGGGCGCCACAGCGGGTGTTCCCCGGCCGCCCACTCGCGGGTCACCAGGCCGGTGCGCAGGCCGCGGCGGGCCTCCGGGTCGCCGAGGGCCATGCCGATGTGGCCGGCCAGGACGACACCGATGGTCAGGGCGAGCCAGTCGTGGACGAAGGTCGCGCTGGTGCGCCAGGCCACCGGGGTGAGGTGGGTGAACCACATCAGCAGGCCCGTGCCGAGCATGACCAGGCCGGCGCCCGCGATCCAGGCGGCGTAGACCTTCTGGCCGGCGTTGAACTTTCCGGCCGGGCGGGAGGCGGGCCGGGGGTCGCGGCGCAGGGCGGCGCGCAGCCAGACCCGGTCGTGCCGGCCGAAGCGGTTGAGGCGGCGCAGGTCGGCGCGGAAGGCGCGGGAGACCAGGCCCAGCAGGACCGGTACGGGCAGGGCGAGGCCCGCGCACTCGTGGACGCGGACGACCAGTTCGCGGCGGCCGACCAGTTCGGCGAGCTGGGGGATGTAGAGGCAGGCCGCTGTCACCACGCACACGCCCATGAGTGCGCCCGTGGTCCGGTGCACCCACCGCTCGGCCCGCGTGAAGCGGCGGACGCGGGTGCCGGGCGGGGCCGGGGTGTCAGCTCGTAGGGACATCGGTGCGTCCGTTCGAACGGCCGACCCAGGCGTCGACGTCGTAGCCGAGCTTCTCCCAGTAGCCGGGCTCGACGCGGTCGGTGACGGTGATGCCGGAGAGCCACTTGGCCGACTTGTAGAAGTACATGGGGGCCACGTACAGGCGGACCGGCCCGCCGTGCGCGTGGGTCAGGTCCTTGTCCTGCATGCGCAGCGCGACCAGCACGTCGGGGCGGCGGGCCTGGGCGAGGGTGAGGCTCTCGGTGTAGGTGCCGTCGAAGCAGGTGAAGCGGACGGCTCTGGCGCCCGCCCGCACTCCGGCCGCGTCGAGCAGCCGGGAGAGCCGTACGCCCTCGAAGGGTGTGCCGGGCACCCGCCAGCCGGTGACGCACTGGACGTCGCGGACCATGCGGGTGCGGGGCATGGCCCTGAGGTCGGCCAGCGTGTAGGCGGCGGGGTGGTCGACGAGGCCGTCGACGGTGAGGCGGTAGTCCGTGGCGTCCTCGTGCGGGACCGAGGCGGCGACCGAGTAGTAGCGGAAGCCGCCGCCGTTCGGCAGCAGCCCGGTCAGACCGGTGGGGTCCTTGCCGGACACCGCGCCGAGGAGGCCCTCCATGCCGCGTTGCAGCGTGGGCGCGGTGGCCACGCCGAGGGCGCCGAGGCCGAGGGTGGCGAGGAAGATGCGGCGACCCATGGGGCGGCCTTCCTCCTCGGACCGTCCCTCCTCGTCGGGGAGTTCGGGGTTCACGTCTTCATTCGAACACCCGCGCCCCCGTGCGGGCCAGGGATCGCGGGTGCCCGTCAGACTTCCGTCACTGTTTCCCGTACCCGGGGCTCAGGGCGCTGTCTCCGCGGTCTGCGCCGCCTCCGCGGCCTTCTCCAGTTGGAAGGCCTCGTTGCCCAGCCCGATGCGGGCGTGTGCCTCTGGCCGACGGGAGCGCAGTACGGCGCCCTGGACCAGGCCGACGACGAGGGCGAGGCCGATGATGCCGGGCAGCACCCGACTCAGGACCGAGCCGGGGCCGGCGTCGACCAGGACGTCGAAGTCCTTGACGGTGTAGGTGGCGATCACCAGCAGGGCCAGGCCGGCCACGGCGGAGGTGACCAGCCGCCAGGCCTGCGCGGCCGCCGCGCCGCGCCGCACGAAGAAGACGATCACCGAGACGCTGGCGGCCGCCATCAGCACGATCACGCCGAGCGCGCCGAGGTTGCCGAACCAGGTGAACAGGTGCAGCACGGGCGCGGTCGGGTCGCCGGTCGGCTTGTCGTCGGTGACGGCGAAGGCGATCACGATGACCAGTGAGACGACGGTCTGCGAGAGGGATCCGGTCGCGGGCGCGCCGCTGGAGCTGGACGTGCGCCCGAAGGCGGCCGGCAGCAGGCCCTCGCGGCCCATGGCGAAGGCGTACCGGGCGACGACGTTGTGGAAGCTCAGCATGGCCGCGAACATGCCGGTGACGAACAGGACGTGCAGGACGTCGGTGAAGGTGCCGCCGAGCCGCGACTCGGTCAGGGTGAACAGCAGCCCGGCGCTCTCCTTCTGCGCCGTGCCGATGATCGCCGAGGGGCCGGTGGCGACGGTGAGGGCCCAGCTGCTGACCGCGAAGAAGACGGCGACGCCGGCGACGGCGAGGAACATCACGCGCGGGACCAGGACGTGCGGGCGGCTGGTCTCCTCCGCGTACACCGGGGCCTGCTCGAAGCCGAGGAAGGCCGCGATGCAGAAGCACAGCGCGGTGCCGATGCCGGCGCCGGCGAGGGTGTCCGGGTTGAAGGCGTGCAGGGACAGGCCCTCCTTGGCGGGGTCGGCGATCGCCGCCACGTCGAAGATCACGACGAGTACGACCTCGATGACCAGCAGCACGCCGAGCACGCGCGCGTTGACGTCGATCTTCAGCCAGCCGAGCGCGCCGACGACGGCCGCGGCCGCGAGCGCGGGGATCCACCAGGCGACGGTGACGTCGGCGTAGGTGGCGAACAGGTTGGAGACCTCGAAGCCGAAGATCCCGTAGATGCCGGCCTGGAGCGCGTTGTAGGCGACGAGGGCGACGAGCGCCGCGCCGGCGCCCGCCGTGCCGCCGAGGCCCCGGGAGATGTAGGCGTAGAAGGCGCCCGCGTTGTGGACGTGGCGGCTCATCTCGGCGTACCCGAAGCTGAAGAGGATCAGCACGGTGCCGAGGACCACGAAGAGCAGCGGCTGTCCGACGATCCCCATCACCGCGAATGTGGTGGGCATGACACCCGCGACCACCATGAGCGGGGCGGTCGCCGCGAGCACGGAGAGCAGCAGGCCCCCCGTGCCGAGGCGGTCGGCGCGCAGGGCGCGCTCCTGTCCCTTGAACGTGCTGATGCCGCCGCCGTCGGCGGTGGTGGTTCTGCTCGTGCTCGAACTGCCCGTCGTCATCGGGGGTTCGTCCTTTCGGGCGTCGGGGTCGTGGTGCGTACGGGGTTGCGGGGCACTACACCGCACCGAGCGCGCCGGCGCGCGCGATGCGGAAGGCGGTGTACGGATCTCGGTCGGGGTACGCCCACGGCGCCTGGGTGGGATGGTCGCCGATGCGGTGGAACAGGGCGGCGGCCTCGGCACCCCGGCCCTCGCAGTGCTTGGCGTGGGCGAGGAAGTTCAGATCGACCAGGCGGCGGGGATGGCCCTCCTGCTCCCACTCCAGCCACCAGTCGAAGGCGGCCTTCATCACCTGGCGGGCCCGGCGGCCGGTCCAGTGCCCGGAGGCGGCCGGGTCGGCCTGTGCGTGGCCGGTGCCGGCCAGGACGCGGTAACGCTCGGCGTGCGCGACCACCGGGAGCATGGCCAGCGGTGAGTCGGCGGGCGCCCGCTCGGCGGCCCAGTTGGCGAAGTCGTAGACCTCGTGCAGCGGATCCGGGCCGGCGTCGGCGTGCCGCTCGGCCAGCTGGGCCACCATCAGGTGGTGCGCGTGGTGGTGGTCGGGGTGGCGGTGGTGGACCTTGTCGAAGAGGCGGACCACCTCCTCCTCGTCGCCCAGGCCCCGCTCCAGCAGGAGCAGGCCGAGCCACGGCGTGGGGTCCCCGGGCGCCAGCTCGGCCGCCGCACGGCAGGCCTCGCGGGCCCGGTCGGGCTTCTCCCTGCCGCACAGGGCACCCTGCACCAGGGACATGCCGAGCAGGACGGAGGCGTCGGCGGACTCGGGCTCGGCGAGCAGCCAGTCACGGGTCCAGGCCGCGGTGTGGGACTCCTCGGCGAGGACGGTGACGCGATGTCCCCGGCGGTCCCAGTCGTCGTTGGTGCGCACGAGCAGCGAGC
Source organism: Streptomyces sp. NPDC004721 (assembly GCF_053601495.1). NCBI lineage: Bacteria > Bacillati > Actinomycetota > Actinomycetes > Kitasatosporales > Streptomycetaceae > Streptomyces > Streptomyces sp. NPDC004721. The sequence continues at coordinate 48,298 of NZ_JBSGBZ010000011.1, read as the reverse complement.
GCACCGCCTGCCACCGGCCCTGCGCCAACGCCATGCGCGCGTCACGGAGTTCGGTGTCGTCGAGAGCGGTGTCGAAGGCCTGGGCCGCTCGCTTGCGGCCGCGTCCGAGGGGAGGCGGGGGTGGGGACACCGCGGGACTTCCTCACGCGCTCTTTGTTTCGTGGCCCGGTACGCCCCGGGAGCGGCCCCCCGTTCGGCCCACCGGCCTCGGCTTGCTCGTCGGTCATCGGCTTGCCATCGGCTGATCACGGACAGCAAACCCCCAGCCAATGCGCTCCGTCAAGGGTCACCCTCGCGTTACACGCGTCAACTGCCTTTGCATGTATGGCACTTGTGCGCCGCCGGGCAAGTCGACCCACGGCGTCAGCAGCAGGATCGAGGGTCACTCCTGTGGCGTATCAGGCGGGGCAGGAAGAGCCGATTCGCCGCCAAGGCGGATCGGTGTTCGGTAGGGTGACCGCGTCAGGTACCGCCGGACGGGCGGGAACGGAGCCCTCGGGCTCGAAAGCCTGTGGAGACCCGATAGGACCACCTCGGTGGCGCGGGTCGGCGAAGCAGGAAGCCTCAGAGGTGCCACATCACGCGGCACGGGCTGAATCTCCGGCATTCATGTCGGAGAGCGCGTCAAAGTCGGCCACTACGCATGGCCCGGCCGGATGATCGAGGTAGCGGCGTGTCGGTTCTGGTTCTGATTCTCGCCTTGAGCGCCGCCTGCTGCCTCGGCTTCGGTTTCGTGCTCCAGCAGAACGCGGCCCAGCGGGCACCGCTCGGCGACTTCCTCTCGCCCCGGCTGCTGCTGGACCTGATGAAGGTGCCGCGCTGGCTGGGCGGTCTGGGGCTGATGATCGGAGGCATGGTGCTGGGCGCCTTCGCCCTGGGCCGGGGCGAGATCTCGCTGGTGGAGCCACTGCTGGCCACGAACCTGCTGTTCGCCCTCGCCCTGTCCCGACGGCAGACCAGGCAGCCACTGGGCCGCCAGGGCTGGGCGGGGCTCGCCCTGCTGGCCGGCGGCGTGGCCGCGTTCATCGTGGCGGGCCGCCCGCGTGCCGGCAGCGCCGTCACCGACCCGCTGCGGCACTGGCTGATCATCGGCGTGATGGTGGGCGTGGCCCTGCTGCTGACGGCGTTCGCCAAGCGCTCGCGGCTGAGCTGGGGACCGGTCCTGCTGGCGGTGGCCGCCGGGCTGCTCTACGGCGTGCAGGACGCGCTGACCCGGGTGAGCGGGCAGCGGTTCTCGGCGGGCGGCTGGACGGAGCTGTTCACCGGCTGGCAGCCGTACGGCCTGCTGGTGATCGGCGTCGCCGGGCTGATCCTGGTGCAGAGCGCGTTCGAGACGGCGCCGCTGCGCATGTCCCTGCCGGCCCTGACCGCGGCCGAGCCGCTGGCCGGGATCGTCTGCGGGGTGGGCTTCCTCGGCGACCGGCTGCGCACCGACACCGGGGCGCTGGCCTGGGAGGCGTCGGGCCTCGCGGCGATCGTGGTGGGCATCGTCCTGCTCGGCCTGCACCCGGCGATGCCGTACGGGGCGGCGGTGCCCGAGCGGAAGCACGACCTGCAATCACGCTGAGCCGGACCGGGCCCGCGGCCACGCGGACGGTGACGGCCGCCCACCCGGACGGCGGCCTGCCGGCACGGCGGCCTGCTTGGATGTCGGCATGAGCGCTGAAGACGAGATCCTCGACATCGTGGACGAACAGGACCGGGTCGTCGGGCGGTCCCCGCGCGGCGAGGCGTACGCCAAGGGGCTGCGCCACCGCTGCGTCTTCGTCCAGGCCCGGGACGCGGAGGGCCGCCTCTTCGTCCACCGGCGCACCTCCACCAAGCTGGTCTTCCCCTCCCTCCACGACATGTTCGTCGGCGGGGTGGTCGGCGCGGGCGAGGCCTACGACGACGCGGCCCTGCGCGAGGCCGAGGAGGAACTGGGGGTGACGGGACTGCCCCGCCCCGAGTACCTCTTCAAGTTCCTGTACGACGACGGCGCCGGCCGCACCTGGTGGTCGGCGGTCTACCAGGTGCGCTGCGACCTGCCGGTGCGGCCGCAGGCCGAGGAGGTCGCCTGGCACGACTTCCTGCCCGAGGACGAGGTGGAACGCCGCCTGGGCAAGTGGGAGTGGGTACCGGACGGCCTGGCCGCCTACGAACGGCTTAAGGCGCACCGGTCACGGGGGTGAACCGGCCCCGGTGGCGGCACGGCGGGGGCCGCCCCCAGCACCCGCTCGGACGCCGGCCGGGCGTACGAACGCGCTACGGCCGCAGCGCCCGCAGCAGCAGGTCGGCCAGGTGGTCGGCGACCTGCTGGGGGCCCATCGGGCCGTCGGGCCGGTACCAGGTCGACAGGTGGTGGACGGAGCCGAAGTGGTAGTCGACCACCAGGTCCGCAGGGGTCGCCGTGGAGAAGACGCCGGCCCGCTGGCCCTCCTCGATGAGCGCGCGGAAGCGTTCGTGGTAGCGCCGGCGCTCGGCGCGCACCTGCTTGTTCTTCTCCGGGCTGAGATGGTGCATCGAGCGGAAGAAGATCATGGCGTCGTCGAGGTTCTCGATGGTGGTGACCACCACGTCCGCCGCCGCGTCCCGCAGTCGCTTCTCGACCGGTTCGTCGGCGTCCGCGAAGGCGTCGAGGCGCTCCTGCTGGACGCGCAGCACGCGCGCGTACACCTCGTGCAGGAGGTCGTCCTTGGAGCCGAAGTAGTGGTAGAGCGCACCTTTGGTGACGCCGGCCGCCTCGACGATCTCCTGCACCGAGGTGCGGTCGTAGCCCTGCTCGGCGAAGAGCCGGGTGGCGGCGGCCAGGAGCCGCTGCGGCACCGGAGTACCGCCTGAGTCCGTCGTCCTGGGCACCTGCCGCCACCTGCCTTCCGTGTTCCTGCTCGCTGTGCTGCCTACGGGAACGCAGTTCCCGACGGAGGATCTTCCCATTTGCCGTCCTCGGCAAGTCCGGCAGGATCTCGGTCGGCCCCGGTCGCCCGCGCCCCCGGTGTCAGCGGGTCTCCTCCCATGTCCGCTGGATGTGGTTCATGTTCGTCAGCCAGCGGTCGGGGTCGGCGGCCCGGGCCCGGTAGAACCCGGCGACCTCGGGGTGCGGCAGGATCAGGAAGCGGTCCTCGGCGATGCCCTCGAGCAGGGCGTCGGCCACGTCCTCCGGCTCGATCGCGGTGGGCTGGAGCACCAGGTCGCCGGCGCTGCCGGTGGCGGCCAGCATGTCGGTGCGCACGCCCTGAGGGCAGATCGCGTGCACCTTGATCCCGCGGTGGCGGTAGGTCAGCGACAGCCACTCGGCGAAGGCGTACGCGCCGTGCTTGGTCACGCTGTACGGAGCCGCGCCGATCATGGTGAGCAGCCCGGCCGCGGACACAGTGGAGACGAACCGGCCGCTGCCACGTTCCAGCCAGGCGGGGAGCAGCGCCTCGGCGGCGCGGACATGGGCCATGACGTTGACGTCCCAGGCCTGCGCCCACACCTCCTCGCCGGCCGCCTCCGAACCGCCCGAGCCGAGGCCCGCGTTGGCGCAGTAGACGTCGACCGTGCCGCCGAGCGCGTCACGGGCCGCGGCGACGGCCTCGGAGGCGTCGCCCGGGACCGCGATCCCGCCGATCTCCCCGGCCACGGACGCGGCCCGGTCGGCGTCGAGGTCGTTGACGACGACCCGGGCGCCCTCGGCGGCGAACCGGCGGGCCAGCGCGGCGCCGATGCCGCCTCCGGCCCCGGTGACGACCACTCCCGCACCCTGCACGGCTTGCACCATCGGCCTCCTTCGGCAGGCTCCGATACGACACGGATCGACTCGACTCCGCCGCTTCAGACTAACCAGTCGGTATGTGGTCTCGGAAGGCATGTTCCGCAGGAGGCGCCGTCCGCTCCGTTCCCTGGCGGGCGGGCGCAGGCTAGCGTGCGTGCACATGACACCCGCAGCGATCACGGAGGTCACTGTATGAAGCTGTCCAGACGGAGCCTGCTCGCCACCACCGCCGCCGCGGCGGCCTCCGGAGCCGTGGCGGCCCCGGCCCAGGCCGCCTCCGGGGGCAACCGCACGCTGCGCACCGGTTTCGAGCGCCTCGACGCCGAGGGCTACGCCTCCCTGCGCGGGCAGCGGGTCGGGATCGTCACCAACCCGACCGGCATCACCCGGGACGTGCGGCACATCGTGGACGTGATGCACGCCGACCGCCGGGTGGACCTGATGGCCGTCTTCGGCCCCGAGCACGGCTTCCGCGGCACCGCGCAGGCGGGTGGCTCGGAGGGCCGCTACGACGACCCGGCCACCGGGCTGCCGGTGTACGACACGTACCTCAAGAGCGGGCAGCCGCTCGCCGACGTCTTCACGGCCTCCGGCGTGGACACGGTCGTCTTCGACATCCAGGACGCGGGCGCCCGCTTCTACACCTACATCTGGACGCTCTACGACTGCATGGAGGCCGCGGCTCTCGCCGGCAAGCGGTTCGTGGTGCTCGACCGGCCCAACCCGGTGACCGGCCGGGAGGCCCTGGGGCCGGTGATGCACACGGAGTTCGCGACCTTCGTCGGCCGGAAGCCGATCGCCCAGGCGCACGGCATGACCGTCGCCGAGCTGGCGCGGCTGTTCAACGGCGAGTTCCTGACCACGCCGGTTCCGCTGGAGACCGTCCTGATGACCGGCTGGAGGCGGTCGGACTTCTACGACGCCTCCGGGCTGCCCTGGGTGCCGCCGAGCCCGAACATGCCGACGCCCGACACCGCCCTGGTGTACTCCGGAACGTGTCTGTTCGAGGGCACCAACCTGTCGGAAGGACGGGGCACCACCCGTCCCTTCGAGCTGCTCGGCGCGCCGGGCGTCGACGGACGCTGGGCGGCCGCGGCCAACGCGCTGCGCCTGCCGGGCGTGCGCTTCCGGGAGGCGTACTTCGCGCCAACCTTCTCCAAGTTCCAGAACACGACCGTCGGCGGGGTGCAGATCCACGTGCACAACCGGGACGCCTTCGACCCGGTGCGGACCGGGATCGCGCTGCTCGTGACCGCCAAGCGGGTCTGGAGCGGGTTCGCCTGGCGCTCGGACAACTGGATCGACAAGCTCACCGGTTCCACCCAGGTGCGCACGATGATCGACGCCGGGGCGGACACCGACGAGGTGGTGGCGGCCTGGCGGCAGGAACTGGCCGCGTTCCGGAAGACCCGGAAGGAATACCTCCTCTACTGACGAGCCGTGCCCCCTGGCCGGCCCGGCCCGTTGGCAGGACGATGCGCGACACATCGCTCCGCTTCCGGGAACGAGGGGGTCGGTCATGGCGGTACCGGACATCAGCGTGGCTCCCTACTGGGAACTGACCTTCGACGCCGACGGGGACGTGGACGGCGCCGAGCGGGACCGGCTGCTCGCCGGAGTCGAGCGGCGGGAGGTGCGCGACCTGATCGTCTTCGCGCACGGCTGGAACAACGACCGTTCGGGCGCGACCCGGCTCTACAGCAGCTTCTTCGGGCCCGTCCCGCGGCTCGCCCCGGTGGCCCGGATCGGGTACGTCGGGGTGGTGTGGCCGTCGATGCGGTTCTGCGACGAGCCCATCCCCGACTTCCCCCGGTCCACCGCCGCCGGGCCGGTGCCGTCGGCTGCGCTCGACAAGGACACCCGGAAGGCGCTGCGGGACACCTTCCCCGGGCGGGCCGCGGTGGTCGACGCGCTCGCGCGGATGCTGGACGGCCCCGCGCGCGAACCGGCCGCGCTGGAGGAGTTCGGACGGCTGGTGCGGCGGCTGGTCGAGGACGTGTCGCCGGGGCCGTGGGCCCGCTTCGCGGCGGACACCGTGACGGAGGGCGTGCCGCAGCGCGAGCCGGCGATGTTCGCACGGCCCGCGGCGGAGGTCTGCGCCGAGTTCGCCGGGGCCCTCGCCGGGCTCGGGGACCCGGGCGGGCAGCGGTCGTTCACGCTGCCGAACCCGTGGGACGGGGCGAAGGAGCTGCTGCGGCAGGCGACGTACTACACGATGAAGCGGCGCGCGGGCACGGTCGGCGAGCGGGGGCTCGGCCCGGTGGTCGGGCGGCTCGCGCAGGCGGCGCCCGGGGTGCGGATCCATCTGGTGGGCCACAGTTTCGGCGGGCGGCTGGTGTCGTTCGCGCTGAGCGGGCTGCCCGAGGGCGTGCGGACGGTGAAGTCCGTGACGCTGCTCCAAGGTGCCTTCTCCCACTACGCGTTCGCGCCCCGGCTGCCGGGCGATCCGCGCGCGGGCGGAGTGCTGCGGGGCCGGGAACGCCGTGTCGACGGTCCCCTCGTGTGCTGCTACTCCCGCTTCGACACGGCCCTCGGCACGCTGTATCCGCTGGCCTCGCGGATGGCGGACGACGACCGGTCGGTGCTCGGTCTCGACGTGGGCGCCCTGCTCGGGGCTCGCTGGGGTGCGATGGGGCACGACGGCGTGCAAGCGGTGCCCGGCACGCGCGCGTGCACCCTCTCCGCGGCCCTGGCCGCGCCGTTCCCGGCGTCGGGATGCGTCAACGTGGACGCGGCCGAGGTGGTCAGGCGCGGCGGCCCGCCGTGCGGCGCGCACAGCGACATCGTGCACCCGGAGCTGGCGCGGGTGGTGCTGGCGGCGGGCCGTGTCCGCTGACACCGGCCCGCCGCCCCGGTCGAGCCGCCGGTTCGCAAGACCTAACGGTGGCCGGTGTACTCCACGATCTGCTGGAAGGTCGGGCGGTTCTGCCAGCTGATCTTCCCGTGCTTGATGCCGCCCAGGGCGCGCTGGACGATCGAGTCGGCGCACCACTGGTCACCCGCGGAGCACTGGTCGTCGCCGGGGTAGACCTGGGCCGCCTTCGCTCCCGTCGCCTGCTTCAGGGTGCCGATCAGGGTGTCACGGCAGGTGCTCAGGCTGCCGCCGCCGCAGAACGTCCGGCCCAGTGGACCTTGCACCGGCTCGCCGAGCACCGCCCGGATGTCCTTGTCGACATAGCTCCACCAGCCGTACTGGAAGGCGCTTCCGGCGTGCGAGCCGGTCGGGCCGTGCCCGGCCGACGGGGACTCGTCGACCGGCAGGTTGGCGGTGAAGGCGCTGTACAGGTCGCTGCCGAGCCCCGGTTCGAACTCGGCCTTCACCAGCAGCGGCCACCAGGCGTCCAGGATCCGGATGGCCTCGGCGTTGGCGTAGGTCTTGGAGCCCGCCGAGGTCTCGGTGCGCCTGGCGCCCGCGGACAGCCACGTCTGGAGCTTGCCCACCGCCGCCGCGGCCGCGGAGTCGGTCACCGGCGAGCTGTTGATCACCTTCAGCAGGTTCGGCAGCACGTCCTCGGCCCTGAGGTCGGCCACGGCCGCGTCCGCCATCGCCCTCACCAGTGAGGCACGGGTCACCCCGCCGGCCGCGACCAGCTTCCTCACCCGGTCCTCCAGCAGGTCGCCGCGGTGCACGGAGCCGTTGCCCCAGGAGGCCGCGGAGTAGTCCAGGGCCTGCTTGTTGTTCCAGGAGACGTAGTAGTCCTGGTCGACGGAGGCGGGGTGGGCGGAGGGCGGGGTGTAGTCCGCGGTGTTGACCCCCGGGTTCCAGTTCCGCCACTCGTACGCCGGCTGCGCCCACACCGGGAACTCGGCGTCCACGCCGTTCGCCCGCACCGGGTTGTCGCCGCTGTTGTAGTACGCGGTGCGCCGGGAGTCGGCGTAGAACCAGTTGAACGTGTAGTTGATGTGCTGCGCGGCCTTCTGGAAGTCCTCGGGGCCCTTCACGAAGTCGGGGTCGTTGAGCATCTGGAAGCCGATGATCGAGTCGGCCTCGTGCAGGAAGGAGGAGCGCAGGGTGGTGTAGGCGACCTTCTTGCCACCGACGGTGGCGCGGTACTCGACCGGGCCGTACTTCGTGCGCCACGCGCGCATGGTGTAGGAGCCGGCCGCCGTTCCGTCGGCGACGGTGGGCTTCCAGGAGTTGGTCTGCTCGACCTTGTCCATGGCGGTGCAGGTGCCGCGGTACAGGTAGTGGAAGTCGTCCTGGCACAGTTCGACGGCGTAGGTGTCGATGATGTCCTGGCCGGAGGTCGTGGCGCTCCACGAGTAGTCCTGGCCGCGGCCGAGTTCGACGTACATGCTCAGGCCGGCGAAGGAGGCGCCGCGGGCGCTGATGCCCGGGCCCTGGATCTCCTGGAGCATCAGCAGCTGGGGCGCGAAGTAGCCGGTCTGCGGGCCGAAGACGGCGACCGGGTGGCCGCTCGCGGTGTGCTCGCCGCCGACGACGAGGGCGTTGGACATGCCGCGCCGGGCGGAGGTCAGGGCGCTCTTCGCGGCCGAGGAGGTGGCGCCCCGCGCGGCCGCGGTCGCCGCGCTGCCGGTGCGGTCGTACACCAGCGGCTCCTGGGCCACCGAGCCGGCGTCGGCCAGGGCCCGGCCCCTGGGGTCGTCGGGTTTCGTCGCGTACGGGTAGCTCTTGCCGTCGTGCACGGTCAGGACGGCCTCGGGGTCGTTGCGCTCACGGAAGGACTCCCAGATCCTGGTGCCCTCCTCGACGCCGAACTTGGACTGGGCGGCCAGCAGGGACAGCGCGTTGTCCACCTCGCCGCCGCCGCCCGAGCCGAACAGGGCGCCGACCACGGAGGCCAGCGCGACCAGGTCGGTGACCTTGAAGTGGGCGATGGTGCCGGCGTTGGTGATCGAGTCCTTGTGGCCGGTCAGGACGTACTCGCCGGGGAAGTAGCGGCCGGAGTCGGACGCGTCGATGTAGGCGTTGATGCCGTCGAGGTAGGCGTTCACGTCGGCGAGGGCCTGCTGCCCGCGGGCGCCGTTCCCGGCCACGGCGCGGTCGATCTGCGCCTGGAGGTCGGCCTCGGTGTACGGGGCGTTGCGCCAGAACTCCTGTTCCAGGCCCTGGTTGGCGGCCGCGCCGCCGGCGAAGGAGGTCAGCTGCCCGCGGCCGACGTGCCGGAAGACGTCCATGAGCCACAGCCGGTCCTGGGCGGCGGCGTACCCGGCTCCGAACTCGGTGCCGTAGCGGGTGGTGCCCGTGATGTGCGGCACACCGGTCTTCCTGTCGCGGACGATCGTCACGTCACTGCGGCCCGCGGGTTTCTCGGTGGAGGCGATCTGCCCGGAGGCGACGCCGAACGAGGCGTCGTTGAAGAAGGAGTTGATCTTCGCGTCGGTGAGCGCGGGGTAGCCCGTGGCCAGGTTGGCGTACGGGCCGAGCTGGTCCTCGGCGTGGCTCGGCTGGGTGCCGAAGGCCTGGTTGAGGAGGATCTGGGCGAGGGTGGCGTTGCCGTTCTCGCCGGGCGGCAGGATGTCGGAGCACTGGCCGCCGCAGTAGTCGTTCGAGGCCGCGGCGGTCGCGCCGGCGGCGCCCCCGGCCGGCGTCCCGGCCGCGGCCGCTTGGGAAAAGGGCGACAAAAGACCGGTAATGAGGACGCATACCGATGCGGTCTTCAGGAACCCGGGGAATCTGCGGGGAGTTCTCAGTCTGGCAAGCGCGAAGTGTGGGGTGCGCCGGTGCATGGCAGCTCCTCCCGACGGGGGTGGTGCCGGGACGTTACCGCCGGTATCACCCAGGGGGAAGATGAACATGCGTCACTTTTTGGGGCCACCCCGTGGAGGTCAACCAGGGCGGCGTTATGGCGGGCATCGGAAAACGGATGGAGCCGGATCGAATGTCGGCACGTCTATCCGGCGGAGCCGTCGCGACGGCTCCGTACGACGACGCCGCAGTGACCGAAGTGCGGATGCAGGTGTGACGGAGGTGCAGGGCGATGGCCGGTTTCCGGAGTCTGGCGAGACAGGTGAGGGACCCGCGGTGCGATCTGGCGCTGCGGCGTTACTCGCTGCGCAAGTGCCTCGAGCGGTTCGCTCCCTATGGGCACAGGGCGACCTGGGACCATCTGTGCTCCCGGGCCGGGTTCGGACCCGAGGACAGGTCCCCCGATCCAGTGCGGCTCGTGGCCGCACTGGACGAACTGGAAGAAGCGCGTTCGGTGTGGCTCGACTACGAGGCCGGGTTCGCCAGGCGCCGCAAGCAGGAGAAGCACGACGGGCTGCGCAGGCCGGGCAGCGTGGACGACTGGCACCGGATGACCTGGGGCGGCTTCGGGGTCGCCTGGTGCGACGACCCGCGGGTGCACCCGCGGGAACCGCTGGCCGAGGTGCTGCGCCGGCTGATCGCCGCGCTGGAGCGCGAACCGGGCGCGGCGTGCCCGGTGTGCGGTGGTGAGCGGCTGGCCTGGACGTACGACCTGGATCACGAGCCGTCGTCCGGCCCGGTCTGCGCGGTCTGCGGGATCCTGGTCCCGCTGCCCGTTCTCACGCCCGAGGCCCTGGCGTACGCCAGGCGGGGGCGGCTGCTGATGTCCGCCTGACCACGACGTCAGGCCCTTGAGGTGAGGTGCACCGGTCCTGCCGGACGGATGACGGAGCGCCTCGGAGCCCGCCCGGCGGCCGGGGGACCGCCGGCGCCCGTCGGCACGCGGCGGACCGGCGCGTCTCGCAGGGCGGTCCGGGGAGTTCGGCGCGGCGGCGGCCGATTCCGCCGGGATGCGCTGCCGCCCACCGCGGGGGGACTACGCGCGAGCGGCGCCGCTCCCCCGTTCCGCCATCAGGCGCGAGCCCGTCAGGCGTTCGCCGAAGACGTCGTCCGGGTTGGACAGCACGCAGGTGTCCAGGGACAGGCAGCCGCAGCCGATGCAGTCGGTGAGGTGGTCGCGCAGGCGGTTGAGCTGCCTGATGCGCTCGTCGAGTTCGGAGCGCCAGGCCTCGGAGAGCCGTGCCCAGTCCTCCCGGGTGGGGGTGCGCTCCTCGGGGAGCCGGGCGAGCGCCTCACGGATCGTGGCGAGCGGGATGCCCACGCGCTGCGCCGCCCGGACGAAGGCGACCCGGCGCAGCGTGTCGCGGGAGTAGCGGCGCTGGTTGCCCGTTGTGCGGCGGCTGCTGATCAGACCCTTGGACTCGTAGAAGTGCAGGGCGGAGACGGCGGCGCCGCTGCGGGCCGACAGCTGGCCGACGGTCAGCTCGTGGATCTTCTCGGGGATCTGGGGCACCTCTCAGAGCCTACCCACCGCGCCACCCGCCCGGTCCGTTGACAGGGACCCCGCACGCGACCATGCTAAGCAGTTGCTTAGACTTCGACCGTGAGGCGGGAGGCCGGACACATGGCAGAGCCGAGGATCTTCACGTCCCCTGACGAACTCAGGGCGGCGGTGGGTGAGCGGCTGGGGTACACCGACTGGCTGGAGATCGACCAGAAGCGGATCGACCTGTTCGCCGACGCGACCGGCGACCACCAGTGGATCCACGTGGATCCGGAGAAGGCCGCCGCGGGCCCCTTCGGTACCACCATCGCCCACGGCTATCTGACCCTGTCGCTGCTCCCGCTCTTCGGTCCGCAGCTGATCGCGGTCGAGGGCGTGCGGATGGGCGTCAACTACGGCACCAACAAGGTCCGTTTCCCCGCCCCCGTCCCGGTCGGCTCACGGCTGCGGTCCACCGCCGCGATCACCGGCGTGGCCGACGTGCCGGACGGGGTGCAGGTGACCGTCGCCTTCACCGTGGAGCGCGAGGGCGGCGACAAGCCGGTGTGCGTGGCGGAGTCGGTGGTGCGCTACTACTTCTAGAGCGTCTCGGGAAGGTTCCGGTTCTAGAGCGTCTCGGGAAGGTCCCGGCCGGCCCCGACCATCCGCAGCACGAGGTCGGCGTACAGCGCGCCGACCTCCTCGGGGGTGCGGGGGCCGTCGAGGTTGAACCAGCGGGCGACGTCGATGCACAGGGAGAGCACCGCCAGCGTGGTGCCGCGCACGTCCGGCACGTCGAACTCGCCCGAGGCGACGCCGTCCTCGATGATCCCGCGCACCTCGGCGTCGACCTGGCGGCGCAGTGCGAGGATCTCCGCTCGGGCGTCCGGACCGAGCGAGTCCAGTTCGTACTGCACGACCCGGGCGGTGGTGCGCCCGCCCGCGTGCCAGCGCACGAAGGAGCTGACGGCGTCGGCGAGCCGCTCGGTCGCCCCGCCCTCGCGCCGGGCTGCGGTGCGCAGGATCTCCAGCGCCTTCTCGTGGCCGATCCGGCTGATGCGGTGGAGCAGTTCTTCCTTGGTCCGGTAGTGGATGTAGAGGGCGGCCGGGCTCATTCCGGCCCGGCCCGCGATGTCGCGGGTCGTCGTCGCGTGGTAGCCCCGTTCGGCGAAGGCCTCCACGGCGGCCACGAGCAGCCGCCGGGCCGCGTCCGGGGTGACCTCGCCCCACGGCTGCGGGTCACCGCCGGCCGTCTCCTCCGCCGTAGTCATCGCTCGCCCCTCTTTCGCGTCAGGGCGTCCACCATACCGCCGAGGGTGAGCGCTCGCTTAGCCTGCTGGGCCGGCGGTGTACGGCGGCCCGCGGCCTCACAGCTTCTCGAAGGGATCGTGTTCGGAGAGCAGCTTCTCCAGCCGTGCCTGGTCGACCCGGCTGACGATCCGGCCGGCCTCCTGGCGGTCCCTGATCACCTTGGCGAGCGTGAACGCGGAGGTGACAAGGTACAGGACGGCGATGGCGAGGAAGGCGCGCACCCAGGCGTCGGCGTTCAGTCGGAAGATGCCGATGGAGGTGGCCGCCATGGCGATGCCGAAGGAGGCGACCGCCTGGCCGTAGAAGGCGGCCGTGTTCTGCTGCTTGACCGGTGTGTCACTCATGGCGACCAGCGTCGGCCCACGGGCCCGGCACCGCATCCGCCGGGATACTCAGCTCGCGTACTCAGAAACTCCGGGTACCGGCGCGCGGGGCCCGGAACGCCCGCCCGCGGGAGCACCGCCTGTTCGATCCCGCCGCTCTACGATGTGCGCCATGGCCCGACCCCGCACCCCCCTCCTCAGCACCGGCCGCATCGTCGCGACGGCGCGGGAGCTCGTGGACGCGGAGGGCCTGGCGGCCGTCTCCACCCGCCGGCTCGCCGCCGAGCTGGGGGTGAGCGGGCCCTCGCTCTACAACCACTTCCGGACCAAGGACGAGATCCTGGAGGCGGTCGCGGACTCGGTGAGCGCCCAGGTCGACCTGTCGATGTTCGAGGACGGCCGGGACTGGCGGACCGCGCTGCACGACTGGGCCGTGTCCTACCGGGCCGCCCTGCGCGACCACCCGAACATCGTTCCGGTCCTGGCCCGCGGCCCCGGCCGCCGTCCCGCCGCGCTGCGGCTGGCCGACGCGGTCTACGGCGCGATGGCCGACGCGGGCTGGCCGCCGGCGCAGGCGACCTCCATCGGCGCGCTGATGCGGTACTTCGTCATGGGCTCCGCGCTCGGCTCCTTTGCCGGGGGCTTCGTGGACGACACCGGCGCCTACGACCCGGCCGACTACCCGCGTCTCGGGCAGGCCCATCTGCTGGCCGAGCAGCAGGAGAAGATCGACGAACGGGCCTTCGAGACCGGTCTCGTGGCCCTGCTGGACGGGCTGGCGCGGCAGTACGAGCAGGTGGGGCGGAGCGCGTGAGCACACTTCGGCGCGCGCCGAACCGTCGGTGTCCCATGCTGGCCTCATGAGCACCGGAGAACGGGTACGGACCCGGCGCGCGGACCCCGTGGCACCATCGCTGGCCGCGCTCGCCGGGCTGATCGCCGACGAGACGCGGGCCGCGTGCCTGCTGGCGCTGCTCGACGGGCGGGCGTGGACGGCCGGCGAACTGGCCCGGCACGCGGGCGTCGCCGCCTCCACGCTCAGCGAGCACCTGGGCAAGCTCGTCGCGGGCGGGCTGCTCACCGAGGAGCGGCAGGGCCGGCACCGGTACGTGCGCCTGGCCGACGCGCGGGTCGCCCAGCTCGTGGAGGACCTGGCCGCCCAGGCCGCACCGAGGACCGCGCGCCGGCCGCGCACACTGCGGGAGTCGAGCGCCGGGTCGGCGATGGCCCGCGGGCGCACTTGCTACGACCATCTCGCCGGGCGGCTCGGCATCGCGCTCACCGACGCGCTCACCGCGCGCGGGCTGCTGCGCCAGGACCTCGGCTTCGCGCTCACGGACGCCGGGCTGAACTGGTTCGGCACGCTGGGCATCGGCCTGGACCGCACGGGGCGGCGCCCGCTGGTCCGGGCCTGCCTCGACTGGACGGAACGGCGCCCCCATCTCGCGGGGGCCGCCGGCGCGGCCCTGTGCCGGCACGCCTTCGACGCGGGCTGGTGCGTGCGCATCGGCTCGGAGCGCGCCGTCGGGGTCACCCCGGCCGGCGCACGCGCCCTGTCCGACCTGCTGGGGATCGAGACGGCGGCGCTGCGCTGAACGCACCGCGGCCGGTCCTGGCCGTCCGAAATCCGCGAGCCCCGCACACCCCTGCCCGCCTAGCCTCAGGAAGCATGATGAACGTCTCTCCATCCCGCCTGGCCGCAGCGGCCGCCACGGTCACCGTGGTGCTGTGGGCCTCCGCCTTCGTCTCGATCCGCAGCGCGGGTGCCGCGTACTCGCCGGGCGCGCTGGCCCTCGGGCGGCTGCTGGCCGGAGCCCTGACGCTGGGCGCGATCTGCCTGGTGCGGCGGGAGGGGTGGCCGCCGCGGGCGGCCTGGCGCGGGATCGCGATATCCGGGCTGCTGTGGTTCGGCTTCTACATGGTGGCCCTGAACTGGGGCGAGCAGCAGGTGGACGCCGGTACCGCGGCGCTGGTGGTCAATGTCGGCCCGCTGCTGATCGCGCTGCTCGGGGCGCGGCTGCTGGGGGATCCGATGCCGCCTCGGCTGCTGGCGGGCATGGCGGTGTCGTTCGCGGGGGCGGTGACCGTGGGCCTGTCGATGTCGGGCGGCGGCGGCTCCTCGGTGCTGGGCGTGGTGCTGTGCCTGCTGGCGGCGGTCGCGTACGCCTCCGGGGTCGTCGCCCAGAAGCCGGCGCTGGGCCGGGCGAGTGTGTTGCAGGTGACGACGTTCGGGTGCCTGGTCGGCGCGGTCGTCTGCCTCCCCTTCACCGGCCAACTGCTTCACGAGGCCGCCCGCGCCCCGCTGCCGGCCACGCTCAACATGGTCTACCTGGGCGTGTTCCCGACCGCGCTCGCCTTCACGACCTGGGCCTACGCGCTGTCCCGCACGACCGCGAGCCGGATGGGCGCGACGACGTACGCCGTACCGGCCCTGGTCGTGCTGATGTCGTGGCTGGCGCTGGGTGAGGTGCCGGGGCCGGTGACCCTGGTGGGCGGGGCCCTGTGCCTGGCCGGAGTGGCCGTCTCCCGCTCCCGTCCGCACCGCCGGACCTCCCGGACGGCGCGCGAGGAGCCCCGGCCGGAACGCGTGTCCTGACCCCGGGACGAGCGGCGGGCCTCAGAACACCACCAGCGCCCGGCCGCCCTTGCCGGCCAGCATGTTCTCGAAGGCGGCCGGGATGTCGTCCAGGGAGATCCGGTCGGTGACCAGGGTGGTCAGGTCCAGCCGGCCGGCGCGGACGTGCTCGGCGAGCACGGGCAGGTCCCTGGCCGGGTCCGAGTTGCCGTAGACGCAGCCGGTCAGGGTGCGGCCCCAGTGGAAGAGTTCGAGGGCGTTGAAGGTGACCTGCTCGTCCTTGCCGCCGATGCCGACGACCGTCGTGCGGCCGCCACGGCGGGTGGACTCCCAGGCGGCGCGGATGGTGACCGCGCGGCCCACGCACTCCACGGCGGCGTCGACTCCCTGTTTCCCGGTGAGGGCGCGGATCTCGCGGGGGGTGTCCCCGGTGGCCGGGAGGAAGTCGGTGGCGCCCGCCCGGCGGGCGAGTTCCTCCTTCTCCGGGGAGACGTCCACGGCGACGATCCTCTCGGCGCCGGCGATCCGGGCGGCCTGGAGGGTGGCGAGGCCCACCCCGCCGACGCCGAACACCGCGACCGTCTCACCGGGGCGCACCTTCGCCGCGTGGTGGACGGCGCCGTAGCCGGTGAGGACGGCGCAGCCCAGGAGCGCGGCGTCGGCGACCGGGACGCCGTCCGGGAGGGGCAGCACGCAGGAGGCGGCGACCACCGTCTCCTCGGCGAAGGCGGCGACGTTCAGACCGGGGTGCAGTTCGGTGCCGTCGGCGGTGCGGGCGTGCATGTCGGCGGCGCCGTTCATCGCGTTGGCGCACAGCCAGACCTCGCCGAGCGAGCAGGCGTGGCAGTTCCCGCAGGACGGCGCCCAGTTGAGCACCACCGCGTCGCCCGGCGCGACCTGGTTGACGCCCTCGCCGACCGCGACGACGGTCCCCGCGCCCTCATGACCGAGAACGGCGGGCACCGGCACCGGCAGGGTGCCGTTCGTCAGGGACAGATCGGAGTGGCAGACCCCGGCGGCGGCGAGCCGGACACGGACCCGGCCGGGCCCGGGCTCCGGCAACTCGATCCCGGTGATCTCCAGCGGGGAGCCGATGGCGGGCAGGACGGCGGCACGTACGGCCATGACGCGTGACTCCCTTAGAACTGGAGGGACTTGGTCTGGAGGTATTCGGTGAGGCCGTGGGCGCCGAGTTCGCGGCCGACGCCGGACTGCTTGTAGCCGCCGAAGGGGGCGAGGGGGTTGAAGCGGCCGCCGTTGATGTCGACCTGGCCGGTGTCCATCCGGCGGGCGAAGGCCACCGCCTCCGCCTCGTCCCCCGCCCAGACGGCCCCGGCGAGGCCGTAGACCGTGCCGTTGGCGATGCGCAGGGCGTCCTCCTCGTCGTCGTAGCGGAGGATGGAGAGGACCGGGCCGAAGATCTCCTCCTGGGCGACGGTCATCTCGGGGGTGACGTCGGCGAGGACGGTGGGGCTGACGAAGTAGCCCCGTTCGCACGGGGATTCGGGGCCACCCGCGACGAGGCGGGCGCCTTCGGCGACACCCTTCTCGATGTAACCGCGCACGCGTGCCCGCTACGTCCCGGCCCTCGGCGGGACGCCAGGCGCCGTCGATGTACATGCCGTCGTGTGCCTTCATCGTGCTCCTCCGGGGCGGGGGCCGTCGTCGGTCTCGTCCGCGTGGACAAGCTTCCGCGTGAACAAGCTACTGACAGCCCATGAACCAGCGCCGGTAGCTTTCCGTCAACCTCACACCCCTCACCCGGCCGGCCCGCGACCTGCCCGGGTCCTTCACTCCTCCAGGTCGGGCAGGCGGTCCGGGGCCGGGCAGATGCGCTCGCCGCGCTGGTCGAAGACGAACAGGCGGGCGATGTCGACCAGGAGCGGCACCTGCATGCCGTGCCGCAGTTCGATGTCCGGTGTGGTCCGCACGACCAGGTCGCCGGGCAGGCGCGGCTCGGGCGCGGCGACCGGTTCCGGCGCGGGTCCGGCGGGGTGCTCCAGCACCACCACGGGTCCCGCGCGCAGGGCGCCCGCCCGGTCCCGCAGCCGGTTCAGGACCGTGCCCTCGCGCCGGCGCCGCCGGGTCGGGCGCCGGGTGGGACGCGGGGCCTCCAGATCGGGTACGACGGCGGGGCGGGAGCCGGTGTTGAAGTGGACGAGGACCTCGTGGCCCTGGAACTCCATGTGCTCCACCAGCCCGGTGATCGCCACCTCCCCGGGCCGTGCGGCGGGCGCGGGGGCTCTCGTCCGCCGGGACGAAGCCGAGAACTTGGGGTCGATCCGAACGGCCTCCGAGCGCAGCCCCACGATCACCTCGCGGCCCTGCTGCACGCGCAGCAACTGGTGGTCCAGGGAGAGGGGTTCGGGCAGGCGCAGGAACTGCTTGCCCAGGCTGATGGTCATGGCGCCGTCGAGCGGGGCGCGGACCAGGCCGCGCAGCAGGTTGATGCGCGGGGTGCCGATGAAGGCGGCCACGAAGACGTTGCGGGGCAGGGCGTACACCGCGCGCGGGGTGTCCACCTGCTGGAGGACGCCGCCGCGCAGGACGGCGACCCGGTCGCCCACGGACATGGCCTCGGACTGGTCATGGGTGACGTAGACCGTGGTGACACCCAACTCCCGGGTCAGCTTGGATATTTCGGCGCGCAGATGGTTGCGGAGCTTGGCGTCGAGGTTGGACAGCGGCTCGTCCATCAGGAAGGCGGAGGGATGCCGGGAGATCGCGCGGCCCATGGCGACCCGCTGGCGTTCGCCGCCGGAGAGCTGGCTCGGGAAGCGGTCGAGGAGGTCCTCGATGCCCAGCATCCGGGCGGTGGCGTCGACGCGGCCGGCCGGATCCGCGCCGGGCGACTCGATGCGCAGCGGGAAGCCGATGTTGTCGCGGCTGGTCATGTTCGGGTAGAGCGCGAAGTTCTGGAAGACCATCGCCATGTCCCGGCCGGAGGGCGGCAGATCGTTGCCGTACTCGCCGTCGAGCAGCAACTGCCCCTCGGTGATCTCCTCCAGCCCGGCGATCATCCTGAGCACGGTGGACTTCCCGCAGCCGGAGGGCCCGAGCAGCACCAGGAACTCGCCGGGCGCGATGTCGAGCGAGAGGCGGTCCACCACGCGGACGCCCTTGGTGTAGGTCTTGGTCACATCGTGCAGAGAGATGGCGCGTGTCATGAGGCATTCCCCCGGGACTCACCAGAGCACTGAGGCTCCGCGGGTCGAACGCCTCGTGCGGGTCGTACGGGGCGTATGAGCCACGGAAGTTAACGGAATGTGCGCGCCGGGGGGAAGGGACCGGGCAGGATCGGGCGCCGCCGTCCGCCGGGCGGGAAAGCGGACGATCGCGTTCAGCACGGGTGGCCGGCCGTGGGCCACCCGCCCGCCGCGCCGCGCGGCGTCAGGTCGTCGAGGTCAGGTGGGCGAAGACGACGACGTGGCCGGAGTAGCCGGCTCGGTGGGCGCAGAGGCCGCCGCAGGTGATCACGCGGAGTTCGGAACGGCGGGACGTGCCGTACACCTCCTTGTCCGGGAAGCGGGCCTTGTCGAAGACCCGTACCTTGTCGACGGTGTGGACGGCGGTGCGGCCGTCCTCGCCCCGGACCTCGATGCGGTGGCCCAGACCGAGTTGGCCGAGCCCTGCGAAGACGGTGGCGCCGGTCCTGGTGTCGCGGTGCCCGACCGCGACCGCCGTGCCGGGCTCCCCGGGCGTGGGTCCGCCGTCGTACCGGCCGACGAGCTCGGGCTTGTCGACCGGTGGCGTCCGGAGCTCCCGGTCGCCGTCGAGGCCGACCCTGATGATGGGCGCGTCGATGCCGAGGGAGGGGATGCGCAGGGTGGTCGCACGGGACCGGGGCAGCGGCGCGGGTGGTCGCGAAGCAACCGGCACCCTACGCGCCGTCACCGTTCCCCCGCCCGGCGCAACCGTTTCCCGCCCCTCCCCTCCGGGAC
Organism: Streptomyces sp. NPDC004721; assembly: GCF_053601495.1. NCBI lineage: Bacteria > Bacillati > Actinomycetota > Actinomycetes > Kitasatosporales > Streptomycetaceae > Streptomyces > Streptomyces sp. NPDC004721. Next base: position 29,219 of record NZ_JBSGBZ010000011.1, on the reverse strand, counting down.
CTGAGGGCACCGGGAAATCGGCCTCAGTCCAGCACCCGCTCCAGGTAGGCACGCAGCATCCGCCGCATCTCCTCGATGATCCGCTCGTCGCCCTGCGCGTCGACACGGAAGGCGAGTTGGACCAGGGTGTCGGCGGTCTCGACGGCGATCAGGAAGGTGCGGCGCAGGTCGTCGTCGGGCGGGCGGCGCAGATAGCCGGACAGGAGGTCGGTGAGCCGGTCGGCGACGCGGTGGTTGGGTTCGGCGTAGCGGGCGCCGACGGGGATCTGGTTGCCGAAGTCGACGAGGGAGAACCCGGGGGCGGTCCGCTTCATGGCCAGGTACTCGTCCAGGACGGCGTCCATGGCGGCACGCCATCCGCCGGTCCCCGTCTTCTTCGCCTTCTTCAGCCGCCCGGTGACGCGCTCGGTGTACCGGTCGAGGTTGCGCTGGGCGAGCGCGTCCGCCATCGCCCGCTTGTTGCCGAAGAACCGGTAGACCGAGCCGATGGGCACACCGGCGCGCTCCGCGACGGCGCGCGTGGTCAGCGCGTCGTAGCCGACCTCGTCGAGGAGATCGGCGCAGGCGTCGAGGATCCTGGTCAGCCGTTCGGCGCTGCGTCGCTGCACGGGCGCACGGCGAAGCGGGGTCGGGTGGGGCACGGCTTCATCATGCCTTCCCCCGGCGAGCGGGTGAAGCGCGCCTCCCGGCAGGCCGGGCCGCGCCCCGCCACGGCTTCGGAAACACGGCCTGGGCAGGCTCCTTCGGAGACACGGCCTGGGACGACACCGGCGATTCCGGCGACTCCGGGGGCGCGGCCGTGATGTCGGCCGTGCTCTGGACCGGATGGCCCGCGACCGCCCAGACCGTGCCGTCGTCGGCGTAGAGGCGGACGGTGACGTGATAGGTGCCGTGGGGGACGAACCGGCCGGAGAGGCGGTACTCCGGGGCGCGCAGGCGGACGACGAGCCGACCGTCCACCAGCAGTTGGGCGAGGCCGCGCCCGGCCGTCGCCCGGGCCGCCGTGCCGGCCGGGGAGAAGCGGAAGCGGCGCACGGCCAGCCGTACGTCCCAGTCGCCGTCGGCGCCCGGCCGCACCTCGACGCGCACCTCGGGCGCGGTCTTCCGGTCCACCTCGCGGTAGCGCCGGCCCTCCTCGTCGGTGTGGTCGAGGAGCTTGCCCACGGGCTCGGCCGGTTTCCCGTCCACGGGCCCGTGCGCGCCTTTTGGTCCACAGCCCGCCGGCCCGGCGAACAGCAGGGCACAGACCGCGAGCGCAGCGAGTGATCCCCGCGTCCACGACGACATGACTGGGGAGCGTAGAGCAGCGGCCGGACCCGCCGGATCCCCCTGAGGTCGGGTTCCGGCCTCCGCCCGGAGTAGGGGGCCTTGCGCCCCGGAATACCCAATCCTACGGTGTTCCATAGGAATCAGGTTGCAAGGGAGCGATCATGAGCGGGGACGCACGCAAGACCGCCGAGAAACTGACCTACCTCTCCGGGTTCGGCAACGAGCACGGTTCCGAGGCGGTTCCGGGCGCGCTGCCCGAGGGCCGCAACTCCCCGCAGCGCGCCCCCCTCGGGCTGTACGCGGAGCAGCTCAGCGGTACGGCGTTCACCGAGCCGCGGGCCCACAACCGCCGCTCGTGGCTGTACCGGATCCGCCCGTCGGCCGCGCACCCGGCGTTCGCCCGGACCGGCAACGGCATGATCCGCACGGCGCCGTTCACCGAGACGGTGCCCGACCCGAACCGGCTGCGCTGGAACCCGCTGCCGGAGCCCGCCCGCGGCACGGACTTCCTCGCCGGACTGTGGACGCTGGGCGGCAACGGCGACGCCACCCAGCGCACGGGCGTGGCCGTGCACCTCTACCACGCCGACTCCTCGATGGAGCGCGTCTTCAGCGACGCGGACGGCGAGTTGCTGATCGTGCCGGAACGCGGCGGGCTGCTGCTGCACACCGAGTTCGGGATGCTGCACGCCGAACCGGGCGACGTGGCGCTCATCCCGCGCGGGGTGCGCTTCCGCGTGGAGCTTCTCGACGCCACCGCCCGCGGCTACGTCTGCGAGAACTACGGCGCCCCCTTCCGCCTCCCCGACCTCGGCCCCATCGGCGCCAACGGCCTCGCCAACGCCCGCGACTTCCGCGCTCCGGTCGCCGCCTACGAGGACACCGAGGGCCCGGTGGAGGTGGTGAACAAGTTCTGCGGCAATCTGTGGACCGCCACCTACGACCACTCCCCGCTGGACGTGGTGGCCTGGCACGGCAACCTCGTGCCGTACGTCTACGACCTGCGCCGCTTCAATGTGATCGGCACGATCTCGTACGACCACCCGGACCCGTCGATCTTCACGGTGCTGACCTCGCCCTCCGACACCCCGGGCCTGGCCGGCGTGGACTTCGTCGTCTTCGCGCCGCGCTGGCTGGTCGGCGAGGACACCTTCCGGCCGCCGTACTTCCACCGGAACGTGATGAGCGAGTACATGGGCCTGATCGAGGGCGCCTACGACGCCAAGGCGGAGGGCTTCGTGCCGGGCGGCGGCTCGCTGCACAACATGATGTCTGCGCACGGCCCGGACCGGGAGACCTTCGACCGGGCGAGCGCGGCGGAGCTGAGGCCGCACAAGGTGGACGACGGTCTGGCGTTCATGTTCGAGACGCGCTGGCCGCTGGCGCTCACGCCGGACGCGGCCGGGGCCGAGCACCTTCAGCGGCGGTACGACGACGTGTGGCAGGGGCTCGAGCGGCACTTCCGCCCCTTGCCCTGATCGATTCCCTACCGGTACGGATGAACCGTGACCTCCTTCGCCCCGGATTCGATCGTCCTGAACCGCAAGTTGCCGCTGTGGTACCAGGTGTCGCAGTCGCTGCGCGCCTCGATCCTCGGCCGCTCGCCCCAGGATCCGCTGCGCCTGCCCACCGAGGAGCAACTGGCGGGGCACTACGGCGTGAGCGTGCTGACCATGCGGCAGGCGCTGAAGGAGCTGGAGGACGAGGGGCTGATCACCCGGCACCGGCGGCGCGGCACGTTCATCGAGCCCGGTGCCCGGCGGGGCGCCCCGGTGCGGCTGCTGGGCTCGGTGGACGCCATCGTGGCCCAGCAGTCCGGCATGACCACCGAGCTGCTGGCCCACGGCACGGAGGCGGTGCCCGCCGAACTGGCCGAGTACTTCCCGGATCTGGGCGAGGTGGCGACGTACCACCGGCTGCGCGGCGACGAGAAGACCGGTGAGCCGACCAACCACGCCCGCAACTACGTCCGTCCGGAGCTGGCCCGCCGGATGGCGCCGGAGGATCTGGTGCGGTGGCCGATGACCAAGGTGCTGCGGGACGTGGTGGGCGCGGACATCAGCCGGATCACGGACACCGTGCAGGCCCGGCTGGCCGACCCGGAGACGGCGCGGCTGCTGCAGGTCCCGCTGCTCAGCCCGATCCTGCACTACACGGGGATCACCTACGACGCGGCGGGGCGGCCGCTGGACGTGGCGGTGATCCACTACCGGGGGGATCGTTTCTCCTTCACGGTCACCCTCGACGCCACCTGACCCGGCCGTCCGGGTCAGGTCGTACGATGCCCGGCGTGACGCACGACGACGCTCCGCCGCTGGCCGACCTCATGCCGTGGTCCGTCGCACCGCCGCGGCTGGGCCGGGGGTGGCCGATGGCTCCCGACGCGGGCTGTCTCAGGGCCCGCTGGAAGGCCCTGCTGAAGGCCGAGGGCCCCGACCGGGAGGCCCTGTTCGAGCCGACGCGCTCGCGCACGCCGTACACGGCCGTCGGGCAGCTGCCGGGCCGGACCGGCGGCACCGAGAGGCTGATCCGCGCCTCGGGCCCCTGTCCGGAGCCGGTGCGGGTGCTCGTGGCGCCGTTCGACGAACAGTGGCTGATCCCCGACCACCGTCTGATCGACGCGGCCCGGCCCGAGTTGTGGCGGGTGGCGGACGCCCGGCAGGTCTTCGTGGCGGAGACGGCCGCCGCGCCCGGCACCGGACCGCCCCTGCTGGCGACGTCCCTGCTGCCCGTCCTGCGTCCGGGACGCATCCGGCCGCTGTACCGCCGCCCGTCGGCCGCGGAACCGAACCTGGCGCCCGGCCTCCTGGACCACCTGGCCGCCCGCCTCGGGCACCGCCCCGCCCCGGAGGAGGTCCTCGCCTGGACGCTCGCGGCCGCGCGCCCCGGTCCGGACGGCCCGGTGGTCCCGCTCACCGGGGACTCCGGGGTCTGGGCGGCCGGAGTGGAGCTGGGCCGCCGGACGCTGTGGCTGATGCGCCGCGACGGCGAGCGCCCCAAGCTCCCCGGCGGTCGCCGCCCCTACGTCCGTGCCCCGCTGCCCGCACGCCCGCTGACCCTGCGCTACGACCGCGACGAGGAGGCCCTGCACCTCGACGAGGGCCGCGTCTCCCCCGTCCCGCCGCAGGCCTGGGACTTCGAGGCCGGCTCGGGGCGGGTCCTGGAACAGTGGTTCGCCGCGCGGACCGCGCAGGGCGAACCGGGCACCCTGGCGGCCGTCCGCCCGGCGACCTGGCCGCAGTCGTGGACGTCCGAGCTCCTGGAGCTGATCACGGTCCTCGCCCTGCTGGCGGAACTGCGTCCGCGGCGCGAGGCGTTGGAGGTGACGGCTCCGATCACCGCGACCGATCTGCGGTCCGCGGGGATCCTGCCGGTCCCGGACGCGGCCCGCCGGCCGGCCTCGGTCCTCGATCACCTCGAAGAGGGTCCGGAGGGTCAGTTCGCCCTGGTCTGAGGACGCCTCAGCCGCGCGGTGCGAACGCGTCGAGGACCCGCCCCAGCGCCCGATCGAACACCGCCTCCAGGTCGATCGGCCCGGCGTCCTCCGCGAAGGCCGCCGCCATCCGCGGATACTCACCCGTGGCAATCCGCCCGCCGAGATAGGCGATCCGCACCGCGTGCTCCTGCTCCTCCGACCAGGGCAACGACCGGGCGCGCTCGACGGTGGCCAGCTCGTTCGCCACGTACATGGTCACCACGCTGTTGACCATCGCGACCAGTTCCATCTTGGTGCCGTAGGACACCTCGAGCGGGTCGAGGCAGACCAGGCAGTGCTCCAGATACCGCAGGGCGTTGGGGCTGAAGCCGTAGATGCTCGACATCAGGCGCGGCAGCCAGGGGTGGCGTCGCATGAGGCCGCGGGTCTGGTGGGCGACCCGCAGCGTATCGGCGCGCCAGTCGCCCGAGGGCTCCCACAGTTCGTGCTCACCGCTGACGGCGTCGACCATCAGCTCGTACAGGTCCTCCTTGCGGGGGACGTAGTTGTACAGCGACATGGTGCCGCAGCCCAGTTCGGCCGCCACGTGCCGCATGGAGACCGCGTCCAGGCCTCCGGCGTCGGCGATCCGCACCGCGGCGGCCGCGATGTCGGCACGGCTGTACGCCGGCCTCGGCCCCCGGCCCGCCCGCTCGGGGCGGGCCCAGATCACTTCGGGTACGGCCGCTCGGCCAGTCATTGATCATCACCTCGCCCCACCATCGTAGTTACGTACACCGTACGTAGTGCGCTATCGTCGACACATGGCTACTACGTACGGTGTACTTAGTGAAGGTCTGGAGAAGCGGTTCGGGGAGGTCCACGCCCTGCGCGGGCTGGACCTGGCCGTGCCACAGGGCACCGTCTGCGGGCTGCTCGGGCCGAACGGGGCGGGCAAGACCACGGCCGTTCGGCTGCTGACCACGCTGCTGCGTCCGGACGCGGGGTCGGCACGGGTCGCGGGGCACGACCTCGTCCGGGAGGCGGCGGCGGTGCGCCGCAGGATCGGTGTCACCGGGCAGTACGCGTCGGTCGACGGGGACCTCACCGGGCGCCAGAACCTGCGGCTGTTCGCGCGGCTGCACCGGGTCGGGAACGCGGCCGCGCGGGCCGACGAACTGCTGGAGCGGTTCGGCCTCGCCGAGGCGGCCGACCGGACCGCGTCCACCTACTCCGGCGGAATGCGACGCCGCCTCGACCTGGCGGCCAGCCTGATCCGCCGCCCGGACGTGCTGTTCCTGGACGAGCCGACCACCGGGCTCGACCCGGCCAGCCGCAACCGCATCCGGGACGCCGTACGCGACCTGAAGCAGCAGGGGACGACGGTGCTGCTGACCACCCAGTACCTGGAGGAGGCCGACCAACTCGCCGACGAGGTAGCTCTGATGGACCGGGGCCGGGTCGCGCACACCGGATCGCCCGCCCAGCTCAAGTCGCTGATCGGCTCCTACGCGGAAGTCGTCGTCGCGCGGGCCGACGCGATGGAGCGGGCCGCGGGCGTCCTCGACCGGCTCACCGGCTCCGAGCCGGCGTTCGACCACGAACGGCACACCGTCGGCGCGGTCACCACCGATGCGACGCTCACTCTCCCCCGCCTGGTGCGCGAACTCGACGCGGCCGGCGTGCCGTTGCTCGACGCGAGCCTCAGGCCGCCGACCCTCGACGATGTCTTCCTCCGGCTGACCGGGCAGTCCCCCGGCACCTCCCCCGACACCAAGGAGCTCGTGGCATGAGCGCGTTGACGTACGACGGCATGGCGATGGTGGGCCGGCAACTGCGCCGGGTCCGCAACAGTCCGGGACTGGCGATCCTGACCCAGGTCATGCCGATCAACATGCTGCTGTTCTTCGGCTACGTCTTCGGCAGCGCGCTGGCGATGCCCGGCCGGGAGTACCGCTCCTTCCTGGTGCCGGGGCTGCTGGTGGCAACCGCCGCGGGCGGGATCATGACCGGGATGTTCCAGGCGGCGCAGGACACGCACCGGGGCGTGATGGACCGCTTCCGCACGATGCCGGTGAGCCGGGCGGCGGTGCCGCTCGGGCAGGCGGTGGCGGACCTCGTCGTCACGGCCGCCGGAACGGTGCCCCTGCTGCTGGTCGGGCTCGCGGTGGGCTGGCGGGTCGAGGGGTCGGCGCCCGAAGCGCTGGGCGCCGTGGGCCTGTTGCTGCTGTTCCGGTTCGCGTGCACCTGGATCGGGATCCTCCTCGGGCTGCTCACCCGCAGCGAGGAGGCCGCCGGGCAGCTCGGCGCCGCCACCTTCGTGCTGCCGCTGCTGTCCAACGCCTACATCCCGACCGACAACCTGGCGGGCTGGCTGCGCACGACGGCCGAATGGAACCCGATCAGCGCGGTGACCACCGCCCTGCGGGACCTCTTCGGCAACGCACCCGTGCCCGAGGGCGCCGCCTGGCCGGTGGCCCACCCCGTCGCCGGGTCGCTGGCCTGGTGCGCGCTCCTGATCGCCCTGTGCGGGCCCCTCGCCGTCCGGCGGTACGCCCGCAAAGAGGGCTGACAGCGGGCGCCGGACTGCCCTGACCTCCGGCAGGAAGAGCGCGGCCGTCGCCCGGAAGTGCGCGGCCGCCCGTGGCGGTCGCCCGCCGCCCGGCGCGCCGCCCCCGCCGCCGGATCCGTCGATCCACCGGAAGACCAGGGCCCACCGCCGGATCCGTCGATCCACCGGAAGACCAGGGCCCACCGCCGGATCCGTCGAGCGCCGGTCAGCGGCGCCACGGTCGGCAGCGCCCGCCAGGGCCCGCGCCGCCAGTCGGCACCCCCGCCTCGGCACCGCCGCCGCGAGCCCCGGCCCGCGCCCCCCGGCCGGCAACCGGGCCTGCACGCCCCGGTCTGGGCCCCCGGCCGGCACCCGGGCCTACGCGCGCCCGGCCCGCACGCCCGGCCCGCGCCCCCGGCCGGCTCGACGAGCCGCCTGACGCGGTGACCCGTCGGTGGCCGGCCATGCCCGCTGCTGACAAACCCGCTGGGCGCGGGTCATGATCCGGGGCATGGATCAGCTTCCGCCGCCCCTGGAGGGCGTCACCGTGGTCGCTGTCGAGCAGGCCGTGTCGGCGCCGTTCGCCACCCGGCAGCTCGCCGACCTCGGCGCTCGGGTCATCAAGGTCGAGCGGGTGGACGGGGGTGACTTCGCGCGGGGATACGACACCGCGGCGGGCGGACTCGCCTCGCACTTCGTGTGGTGCAACCGGGGCAAGGAATCCGTGGCGCTGGACCTGAAGGACCCGCGGGGTCTGGACGTCGTACGGCGGTTGATCGCCCGCGCGGACGTGTTCGTGCAGAACCTCGCCCAGGGCGCGGCGGCCCGGCTCGGCCTGGACGCGGCGACGCTGTGCGCCGGGCATCCGCGGCTGATCGCCGTCGACATCTCGGGCTACGGGTCGGGCGGTCCGTACGCGCACAAGCGGGCCTACGACATGCTCGTGCAGTGCGAGGCGGGGCTGGTGTCCGTGACCGGCACGCCGGAGCAGCCGGTGAAGGCGGGGATCCCGGCGGCGGACATCGCGGCGGCCATGTACGCCTTCTCGGGCGTGCTGGCCGCGCTGGTGCGGCGCGGCACGACGGGGCGCGGCGGTCCGGTGGAGGTGTCGATGCTGGAGGCGCTCGCCGAGTGGCTGGGGCATCCGCTGCACCACGCGATGCACGGCGGGACCGCCCCGGCGCGCACCGGCCTCGCGCACGCCGTCATCGCCCCCTACGACGCCTTTCCGACCGCGGACGGCGGACGGGTGCTGCTGTCGGTGCAGAACGACCGGGAGTGGCGCCGGCTCGCCGAACACGTGCTGCGGCAGCCGGAGTCGGGGGACGATCCGATGTTCGCGACGAACGCGGCACGGGTCGCGCACCGGGAACGCACCGACGAACTGGTCGGCAAGGCGCTCGGCGCGCTGGACACCGACGAGGCGCTGGCCCGGCTGGAGGGCGCGGGCATCGCCTGCGCACGGCTGAGGGACGTGCACGAGCTCGCGGAGCATCCGCAACTCGCGGCCCGGGAGCGGTGGCGGGAGGTGGGTACGCCGGCCGGCCCGCTCAGGGCGCTGCTGCCGCCGATCACGCTGCCGGGCGGGACCGGGCCGAGCATGGGAGACGTTCCCGCGCTCGGACAGCACACCGGGGCGCTGCTGCGTGCCGTGGGAATGACGGACGGCGAGATCGCGGCGCTGCGCCGGGACGGCGTGGTGGCCTGAGCGCGGGTCGGGTGAACGGGCCGAGGAGACGCAGGTCGGGACTCAGCGCGCGCCGAACAGCGAGCGGCGCAGCCTGCGCAGCGGCGCGAACAGCGACACGCGGTGGACCCGGGCGCGCCTGCCCGTGCGGTCGTGCGGGCCACGTGCGGTCAGCTCGCGCATCAGCGACGTCGCCTCGGCCGTCTCCCGCTGCGGCACGGCAGGACCGGCCAGCACCGACAGATGACGGTCGAGACGCGAGCTGGTCGCGCTGCTCCCGCAGGTGATCGCAGGGACCCTGGCCCTGCTGCGCACTGTTATCTGCTCCATGTCACTCCCCACCCGTACGAGTCCACCCGGCCCGGGCAGAGTAACCCTATCGCCCCGTTGGGGCACTCGTGTATCGCGGTGGCAGGATTCACCTTCCCTGGAGGGGTGTTGACGATTACTCTCCGAATCCGACCGCGTTCAAGGCGAGTTGAACAATTGGCCGCGTAGTGGGCCCGGGTGACCCCCCATCGGGCTCGACCGTCACGGCGAGTGATGTCGCCGACCGGGTGAGCCCCGAGACGACCAGGGGCGCGTCACCCTCGAACAGGCCGAGAGAGCGCGGTGGTGCGCCGGGGCGCATGAGCCACAGCTGGCGCACCCGGCCACTGGGCGGGTCCGCGTACCCGCCCAGGGTCACCACGGCCTGCTCCCGGGAGGCCGAAGCGATCACTCCGATACTGCGGCCCTCCGCGTCCCGGCTGGTGGCGGCCCGGGTGTCCGGGGCGGCGAGAACGTGGGCGATCTCACGTGCCCGGTCCCGCTGGGCCGCCAGCTCGTCCTCGGTCCGGTTCGCCTGGACGGCGAAGAGCGCGGCGACCACGAGGGCCGCGGCGGCGGTCACGGTGGCGAACGGCACGAACAGGGGGCGCGGCCGGGGCGCACGGGTGCGCGCGGGCGGCGGCCGGGTGCCCCAGACGTGCGGGGGCAGTTGGGGCGTGTGCTCACGCGCCGGGGCGGGATCCTGAGGGGTGTCGCGTATCGCGGCCAGCACCCGCTCGCGTAGCGCGGCGGGCGCCGGGGTGGCGGCGGACCAGGCCAGACGCACCGCGTCCTCGGCCAGGGCACGCACCTGGGCGGCGCACGCGGAGCAGTTCCTCAGGTGCTTGTCGAAGCGGACCCGTTCGGCGGGCTCCAGGGCGTGGAGGGCGTAGGGCGCGGCGAGGGAGTGCGGGTCCTCGCGGCGCAGCAGGCGGTCGAGCAGGCTCATGCGGCACATCCCAGGCACTCGCGCAGCCGGATGAGCCCGTCGCGCATCCGCGTCTTGACCGTGCCCAGCGGCAGGGACAGCCGCTCGGCCACTTCACGGTAGGTGTAACCGTCGTAGTAGGCGAGGGTGACCGACTGGCGCTGCAGGGCGGTGAGGCGGTCCAGGCAGCGCCGTACCCATTCGCGTTCCAGGCCCGCCTCGACCTCCTCGGTGACGTGGTCGAAGGCGGGCGAGGCGGCGCGCACCGCCTCGCGCCGCTCCCGCTCGCCGGCGGCGCGGACGCTGCGCACCCGGTCGACGGCGCGGCGGTGGGCGAGGGTGAGCACCCAGGACAGGGCGCTGCCCCGCCCTGGGTCGAACCTCGGGGCGGAGCGCCACACTTCGAGCAGCACCTCCTGGGTGACCTCCTCGGACTGGGCCGGGTCGCGCACCACGCGCCGCACCAGCCCGTAGATGGGCCCGGACACCAGCCCGTACAGCTCCTCGAACGCCTTGTGGTCGCCCCCCGCCACGAGCACCAGAAGCTCGTCCGCCTCCACCCGCCGCCCCCTCTCCCCCGGCCGCCGTGGGCCCGTCCTCACGCACGCGGGGCACGCGGCGTGCGCGCCCTTCGGATGAAGTACGGATCCGCGGGCCGAAAACGCGGGTCGAGCGGCGGGAAAAGAAATCCGCCGGCGGACCGATCCGTCCCGGCCCGGTCTCCGAATCCCCGTACGACAGGCAAGTCGGCACTGAGGACGGATCGGCATGACACCTTTCTCCAGTCTCTCCAAGCGCGGCGGGGGAACCCCCAGGCGTTCGGCTCCCGGGGAGGGACGCAGAGGCCTCGCCTCCCTCGTCTGCGGCGCGCTGGCCGCCGGGGGGCTCGCGGCCGCCGGCACGGCCGTGCTCGAACCCGGGCGGGCCGCCGCCTCCAGCCACCGAGAGGCGCCGCTCGTCTCGGGCGCCCCGCAGTACGACAACACGGACCTGTACGCGTTCGTCAGCCCGGACAAGCCCGACACCACGACCCTGGTGGCGAACTGGATACCGTTCGAGGAGCCGGCCGGGGGTCCGAACTTCTACACGTTCGCGGAGGACGCCCAGTACGACCTGCACATCGACAACGACGGTGACGCGCGGAGCGACCTGGTCTTCCGGTACACGTTCAGGACGCACGTCAAGGACAAGAACACGTTCCTCTACAACACGGGCCCGGTGCACAGCCTGGACGACCCGAACCTGAACGTGACCCAGGCGTACGACGTCGACCTGATCAGGCTGCGCCACGGGCGGGAGGTGTCCACGACGCGGCTCGCGGACGGTGTGCCGGTGGCGCCGTCGAACGTCGGCAAGGCGTCGATGCGGGACTACGGCGCGCTGCGGAAGCAGGCCGTCCACCGGACGCCGGGCGGTGCGGCGACGTTCGCCGGGCAGGCCGACGACCCGTTCTTCGCGGACCTGCGCGTCTTCGACCTGCTGTACGGCGGGGACCTCTCCGAGGTCGGCGACGACACGCTCAAGGGCTACAACGTCAACACGATCGCCCTCCAGGTGCCGAACGACCTGATCCGCGAGTCGGCCGGGCAGCCCGTCGTGGGCATCTGGTCGACCACGCAGCGCAAGAACGCCCGCGGCGGCTTCACGCAGGTCTCGCGCCTGGGCAACCCGCTCGTCAACGAGGTCGTCAACCCGCAGAAGGACAAGGACGTGTTCAACGCGTCCTCGCCCTACGGCGACGCGCGGTTCCTCCGGAACGTCACCCATCCCGAACTGCCGAAGCTCGTCGAGCAGATCTACAAGATCAAGGCGCCCGCCGAGCCGCGCGACGACCTCGTGGAGGTGTTCCTCAAGGGCGTGAAGGACCTCAACCAGCCGCCGTACGTGCGGCCTTCGGAGCAGCTGCGGCTGAACACCTCGATCGCGCCGAGCCCGCATCCCAAGCGGCTGGGCGTCCTCGACGGCGACACCGCGGGCTTCCCGAACGGCCGCAGGCTCACCGACGACGTGATCGACGCGGCGCTCCAGGTGATGGAGGGCGCTCTGCTCGGCGCGAAGAACGACCTGGGCGACGCGGTCGACGCGAACGACAAGGAGTTCGAGAGCTCGTTCCCGTACGTGGCCGAGCCGACGTCCGGTTCGCGCGGACGGGCCGCCGGGAGCACGGGCGCGAACGTGCGCAGCGGGCCGGGCGACGCGTTGCGGCCGGCGGGCGCCTCCGGGGACACGATGCTGATGGCCGGTTCGGCGGCCGCGGGAGCGGCCGGAGTCCTGCTGATCGGCACGGGTCTGTCCTGGTGGCGCCGCCGCTCGCAGCGCCCGTACTGACCCCGTACCGACTCACGCCCCCACCGGCCGGCGCGGCCCGCGTTCCACCCATCCCCCACGACGCGGGCCGCGCCACCCCACGCGAACCCGGCCGTACCGGCAGTACGGCCCGACCACCCAGGCGACCAAGGAGAGGGCATGGCCCGGCGCGACGATCCCATCCCACCTGACCGCGGACACCACGCCACCGGTCCCGCGACGCCCTCGGAGAACCGGCCCGCCGAGCCCGAACACGGCCCGGCGGACCCACCGAGGGAACACCACCGCGAACACCCGCACGACGACACCCCCGCGGCCCCGGCGGAGCGCGAGGCCGAAGGCCCGCAGGACGGCACCGGCGAGGGTGTCGACGGAGCCGTCGCGGACGGGCGCGTCGCCGCGGCGGGACGCCGCCGGCGGCGGGGGCCGCTCGTCGGACTCGTGGTGCTGCTGGCCGTGGCGATGACCGGGGGTGCCCTGGCCGTGGGGACGGGGCGGGACGGCCACGATGCGGCCGGCCTCGCGGGCGGCGCCGTGGCGCCGGAGCTGCTCGCCGGGGGAAGTCCGGGCACCGACATCACGTCGCTCCAGGCGCGTCTGCGGGTGCGGCCGAAGGACCACGCCGGCTGGGCCGCCCTCGCGCTCGCCTACGTCGAGGAGGCGCGGACCAAGGGCGATCCCTCGCGGTACCCGCAGGCCGAGAGGGCGCTGGCGCGGTCGCTGAAGCTGGCGCCCGGAAACGACCAGGCCCTCGCCGGCCGCGCCGCGCTCGCCGCCGCCCGGCACGACTTCGCCGGCGCCCTGACCCACGCGGACCAGGCCCTGGAACAGAACCCCTACAGCGAGCGCGCCCTGTCCTCCCGGATCGACGCCCTCGTCGAACTCGGCCGGTACGACGCGGCGTCCGAGGCCGCCGACACCGCCGACGCCCGGCGCCCGGGCGTGCCGGTCTTCACGCGCTACGCCTACGTGCGCGAACTGCGCGGCGACGTCACCACCGCCCGCCGTGTCCTCGAACAGGCGCTCGCCGCCGCCACCTCCCGCGGCGACATCGCCTACGTCGCCACCCAGCTCGGCCAACTCGCCTGGAACCAGGGCGACTACAAGGCCGCCCTCGGCCACTACGCGCGGGCCCTGGCCGCCGACGACGGCTACCTGCCCGCCCTGGAGGGCCGCGCCCGCGCCCGGGCGGCGAGCGGTGACCTCGCCGCCGCCGTCAGGGACTTGGAGGACGTCGTCTCCCGCTACCCGCTGCCCGGACCGCTCGTCGCGCTCGGGGAGCTGTACGAGGCCCGCGCCGCCGCCGGCGACCGGGCGAAGGCGCGGAACCAGTACGCCCTCGTCGACGCCTGGATCGCGCTCGCCCGTGCGGGCGGTGTCAACGCCGACCTCGACACGGCGCTCGCCGCCGCCGACCACGGCGACGCCGGGGCGGCGCTGCGCGCGGCCCGCGCCGAGTGGGCCCGCCGGCACACCGTGCACACCGCGGACGCGCTCGCCTGGGCACTGCACCGGAACGGCCGCGCCCGGGAAGCCCTCCCCTACGCCCGGCGGGCCACGGCCACCGGCTACCGCAACGCCGCGTTCCTCTACCACCGCGGCATGATCGAGCACGCCACCGGCCACACCGACGCCGCCCGCACCCACCTGACCGCCGCCCTGAGGCTGAACCCCGGCTTCTCCCCCCTCGGCGCCCGCACGGCACGCACGACCCTGAAGTCCCTGGAGACAGCCCGGTGAAGCACCTCCGTCCACTCCCCGCCGCCACGGCCGCCCTCACCAGGGCGCTGCACAGGAACGACCGTGTCCGGGAAGCCCTCCCCTTGCAAGGCCGCCGCGAACGCGAACCGCGCCTTCTCCCCCCTCGGCGCCCGCACAGCACGCACGACGCTGAACTCCGCGGAAGCGGCCCGGTGATGCGCCTCCGCCCACTCCGCGCCGCCGCGGCCGCCCTCGTCGCGGCCTGCGCGCTCGTCCTCGTCCCGGCCGGCGCCGCGAGCGCGCACCCGCTCGGAAACTTCACCGTCAACCGCTACGACGGACTGGTCGCCACCCCCGGCGCGCTCCGCGTGGACCACGTCGAGGACCTCGCCGAGATCCCGGCGACCCAGGCCAAGCCGGACATCGAGCGGATCGGCCTGACCGCGTGGGCCCGGCAGCGGTGCGAGAAGGCCGCGCGGGACAGCGCCGTCACGGTCGACGGACGCACGGTCGCCCTCACCGCGCACGGCAGCCACGCGCGCGTGCGCCCCGGCCAGGCGGGCCTCGACACCCTCCGGCTGGAGTGCGGGCTGAGCGCGCCGCTGCCCGAGGGGGCCACCGCCGCCGTCGGCTTCCGCGGCGCGGAGGCGTCCTCCGGGCCCGGCTGGCGGGAGATCACGGCGCGCGGCGACCGGATGACGCTCACCGCGTCCGATGTGCCGAAGACCTCCGTGTCCGGCGAACTGACCCGCTATCCGGCACGGTTGCTGTCCTCCCCGGCGGACACCTCCACCGCGTCCCTGCGGGTGCGGCCTGGCGGCCCCGCGCTCGCCGACGAGCGGCGCGACGCGCCCGCCGCCTCCGTGCTGCCCCGCGGCGCCGACCGCTGGACGCGGGCCCTGGACCGCCTGGTCGCCCGGCACGACCTCACCCTCGGCTTCGCCGCCCTCGCCCTGGTCGTCGCGGTCGGGCTCGGCGCCCTGCACGCCCTGGCCCCGGGCCACGGCAAGACCGTCATGGCGGCGATGGCGGCGGCGCGCGGCGGCCGGGCCCGCCCGAGGGACGTCCTGCCGCTGGCCGCCTCGGTGACCGTCACCCACACCCTCGGCGTGGTCGCCCTCGGGCTGCTGGTGGCGGCCGGCTCCGCGGCCGCGCCCTCGGTCATCGCCTGGCTGGGCGTCGCCGGCGGTGTCCTGGTCACCCTGGCGGGCGCCGGCCTCGTACGCCGCGCCTGGCGCAACCGCGACCACGGGCACGGGCATTCGCACAGCCACGACCACGCTCACGACCACACCCACGGCCTGGAACACTCCCACGGCGGCCACACCCACACGCACCCCGCGGTCCCCACCCTCCGCGGCACCCTGCTCCTCGGGTTCGCCGGCGGGCTCGTGCCCAGTCCGTCCGCCGTGGTGGTCCTGGTGGGCGCGGCGGCGCTGGGGCAGGCCTGGTTCGGGCTGCTGCTCGTGGTGGCGTACGGCGTCGGGCTCGCCCTGACCCTCACCGCGGCCGGGATCGCCGTGGTGAAGCTGGGCAGCGGCGCGAACCGGCTGCTGGACGGGCGCCCCCGCTGGACCGCGGGCCCGGCGGCGGCCCTGGTGCGCAGGACCGCGCCGCTCGGGTCGGCGTGCGCGGTCGTCGCCCTGGGGGCCGGGCTGATGCTCAAGGGGGCGGCAGCGGCACTGGGCTGAGCACTGGCCGAGAGATCCCGGAGGCCCGGCCCGAGGGGCGGGCCGGCGCGGCGGAGACCCCGTCGGGCGGAGTCTCCGCTTCGGGCGCGAAGAGGCCCTGGTGGTGACGGTGGGTCAGGCCGCCTTGGTGAACACGGGGAGGTAGCCGCCGGAGTGGCCGGCCGCCGTCGGGTGGTAGGACTCGCCGATGTTGAGCCAGTTGACGCTGTGCAGCCAGGAGCTGCCGGAGCAGATCTCATGGCCGGTGAAGGTGGTGCGGACGTCGCCGAAGACGAAGCCGTGGTTGGCGGCGATCTTGGCGGTGGCGGCGTCGATGTAGTCGGCGGCGCCGTTGATGGCGGAGCGCTTGGCCTCGCTGAGCCCCAGGCAGAGCTGGCCGAGCAAGTAGAAGCGGGGGTAGCCGATGACGACCACGCGCGCGTTGGGAGCCTTGGAGCGGATCGTCGAGTAGAGGTTGTTCAGCTTGCCGGGCAGCGTCGAGTCGACGTACGCCTTGGCGGTGTTGATGCGCGAAAGGCAGTCGCTGTCGGACTGGAGCACACAGGTCGTCATGACGTCGGAGAACCCGGCGTCGTTGCCGCCGACGGTGATCGAGACGAGGGTGGTGGCGGAGTTGAGCGGACCGAGCTGGTTGGCCAGTACGTCGTCGGTCCTGGCACCCGAACAGGCGGTGAAGGAGAACGACGACGGGGAGTGGGCCGCGTTCCACAGGTAGGGGTACGCGTTCGTGCTGCGGTTGCAGCTGCCGCTGGAGCTGATGTAGCTGCCGGCGCCCACGCCGGAGGAGTAGGAGTCGCCGAGGGCCACATACGGGCCGTTCGCCGCCAGTTGGGACGCCTGCGCCATCGTCGCCCCGGTCAGGGCGAAGCCGATGGTCAGGAGGAGGGAACCGATATAGGCGGAAATTCGGGAACTTCGTCTCATGGAACCTCCCTTTAGCAGGATCTCTGCCGTAACCGTCGTAGCAGCTACGCGTGTTGACTGGAAGTGTCCATGCCAAGACTTTTCAGCGATCAACGAAATTCGTTGTGGCACAAGGGGCTTGGGAGGTCGGGAACCG
This sequence comes from Streptomyces sp. NPDC004721, assembly GCF_053601495.1. Taxonomy (NCBI): domain Bacteria; kingdom Bacillati; phylum Actinomycetota; class Actinomycetes; order Kitasatosporales; family Streptomycetaceae; genus Streptomyces; species Streptomyces sp. NPDC004721. The sequence continues at coordinate 12,301 of NZ_JBSGBZ010000011.1, read as the reverse complement.
GCCACTCGAACGGAGTTCGCAAGCAGGCGAGAACCCGTACGGGCGGCTTCCGCATCTTGACGGGCGGCGCGGGCTGCGCGACATTGAAGCCCGGCATCCGGCGCTTCGGGGGGCAAAGTCGCCAATGCAGACCATACGCATCAAGACAGCTTCAACACCGGGCAGTCAGCGGGCGCGGCCAGGGCCGGGGAGGGACCTGTCACCGCTGCTCGCGGGCGCCGCGACGGCAGTCGGGGGGATCGGTGCGCTGCTCGCGCTCACCGGCTCCGACTCCCCTCTGCGCGGCCCGTTGACGCTGTTCTTCCTGCTCGCGGCGCCGGCCGCGGCCATCGCCGCCGCGCTGCGCGGGCTGGATCCTTTCGGTCGCGTCCTCGCCTCGGTGGCGGGCGCGGTCGTCCTCGACATGCTGGTGGCCCAGGGGATGCTGGCCGTGCACCGATGGTCCGTCAGCGGCGGACTGCTGGCCGTCACCGCGTTCAGCTCCCTCGTTCTCCTGCTGGTTCTGGTGCGGCGGCAGCGCGGCCGTACGGCGAGAAGACAGGGCTCCTGACGTGGACATCAACGTGTACCGCCCCGGCGAGCTGAGCGCCGCCGACCGGGCGGCGTGGACCGCGATGCAGTCCAAGGCTCATCTGCACGGTGCGGAGGAACTGGGGAACCCCTTCCTGTCACCCGAGTTCGCGCTCGCGGTGGGCCGGTGCAGACGCGGGGTGCGGATCGCGGTGGTCCGCGAGGACGGCGAGCCCGCCGCGTTCTTCCCGTTCCAGAGATCGGCGACCGGCGTAGGCCGGGCCATCGGGCTCGGCGTCTCCGACTGCCAGGGCCTGGTGCACCGGCCCGGCTTCACCTGGGACGCCCGTGAGCTGCTGCGGGCCTGCTCACTGGCTGTCTGGGAGTTCGACCACCTGGTGGCGGGCCAGGAGCCGTTCGAGGCGGGAGCCTCCGGCAGCTTCCCGTCCCCGGTCATGGACGTCGACCAGGGCTACGACACCTACGTGCGCGAACTGCGCGCCCGGTCGCCGAAGTTCACCCGGACCACGCTGGCCAAGGAGCGCAGGCTGGGCCGTGACACGGGCCCGGTGCGCTACGTCCACGACGAGCGCGACCCCGCCGCGCTGCGCAGGCTGATGGCCTGGAAGTCCGCCCAGTACCGGCGGACCGGGCGCAGCGACCGCTTCGCGCACGAGTGGATCACCCGCCTGGTGACACAGCTGTTCCACACCCGCTCCGACTCCTTCGCGGGGATCCTGTCGGTGCTGTACGCGGACGGCCGGCCGGTCGCCGCCCACTTCGGGCTTCGCTCCGAGCGGGTGCTGGCCTGCTGGTTCCCGGCCTACGACCCGGCGTACGCGAAGTTCTCCCCGGGACTGATCCTGCATCTGCGCATGGCCGAGGCGGCCGCCGCCGACGGCATCGCGTACCTGGATCTCGGCCGGGGCCAGAAGGAGTACAAGGACTCCCTGAAGACACGTGAACTCAGCGTGTCCGAAGGGTGGGTGACACGCCGCCACCCGGTGGCGGCCGGGCATCGGGCGCGCCGCGCCCCGGTCCGGGCGCTGCGCAACGCGGTGCTGTCGCGGCCGGAACTGTTCGAGCCCGCGGACAGGATCCTCAAACGCATGGGACAAATCCGTTCCAGGCGCTGAACAGTACGTACAGGGTTTCGTTACGGCAAAACCAACAAAAACGTGAGGCCTCGTTCCAGGTCTTGCCATACTGGTTCAATCATCAATACCGTCGTACATCTCACCCGCATCGGTCCGTCGGCAAGCGGCTCTAGGGGAGGGCTCAGGGCCTGGACGTTCCGGCGCGGAGCGCGGTAGGGGGGTGCCGTGCTCGGTGACCACAGGTGTGACCGAGCCGTGCCGCGCGACCGGCTGCCGTTCTTCCGGCAGGCCGGACAGCTTTGCCAGCTCACCCGGTGTGTTCGGAGAGCCGTTCCGGCGCGCCCCGGGTGATCAACCCCCCTTTCGAACCGGATACACAGCCGGGCCGCCCGAGGGGCGGGCGGTCCGCCGGACGAGAGGGAACACGACTCATGAGCTCCGTTCTGCGCTCGCCTTCGTCGGAACAGGATCCGACGCTCGCCGCGGAATACCGGCCCATTTCCTCGCACTTGGCCATCACACCGCCGGTGAGCGTGGTGATTCCCGCCATGAACGAGGCCGAGAATCTGCCTTACGTCTTCAAGACACTTCCGGACTGGATTCACGAAGTGGTCCTCGTGGACGGCAATTCCACCGACGACACCGTCGAAGTGGCCCGGGAACTGTGGCCCAAGGTGAAGGTCGTCGACCAGCGCGGCAAGGGCAAGGGGGATGCCCTGATCACCGGTTTCGAGGAGTGCACCGGCGACATCATCGTGATGGTCGACGCGGACGGCTCGGCCGACGGCGGCGAGATCGTCTCCTACGTCTCCGCCCTGGTCTCGGGCGCGGACTTCGCCAAGGGCTCCCGGTTCGCCAACGGCGGCGGCACCGACGACATGACCTTCATCCGCAAGCTCGGCAACCGGGCCCTGTGCGCCGTGGTCAACCGCAAGTTCGGCGCCCGCTACACCGACCTGTGCTACGGGTACAACGCGTTCTGGCGGCACTGCCTGGACAAGATCGAGCTGGACTGCACCGGCTTCGAGGTCGAGACGCTCATGAACATCAGAGTGGTCAAGGCCGGACTGAAGGTGCAGGAGATCCCCAGCCACGAGTACCTGCGCATCCACGGCGCCAGCAATCTGCGCGCCGTGCGGGACGGGCTGCGGGTGCTGAAGGTGATCCTCAAGGAGCGCTCCAACCGGCGCGAGCTGCGCCGCCAGGGCCGCCAGGCCCGCCGGTCACCGATGCTCGACGCGGTGCGGGGAGAGGCGTCTTGAGCGGTCTCGGCATCTCCGTCGTGATCTGCGTCTACACCGAGGACCGCTGGGAGGACATCCTCGCGGCGGTCTCCTCGGTGCGGGCGCAGTCCCGGCCTGCCCTGGAGACCCTCCTGGTGGTGGACCACAACCCGGCACTGCTGGAGAGGCTGGCCGAGGAGTACAAGGAGTACCGGGACGGCGGCGAGGTGCGGGTGCTCGCCAACGCGGGCCCGCGCGGCCTGTCCGCCGGCCGCAACACGGGCATCGCCGCCTCCCGCGGCGAGATCGTCGCCTTCCTCGACGACGACGCCGTGGCCGAGCGGGACTGGCTGCGGCACTTCGCCGAGGGGTACGCGGACCCGCGGGTCATGGCCGTCGGCGGCCGGACGGTCCCGGTCTGGGCGTCGGGCCGCCGGCCGGTCTGGTTCCCGGAGGAGTTCGACTGGGTGGTGGGCTGCACCTACCGCGGCCTGCCGCCGGGCCGGGTCCGGGTGCGCAACGTGCTCGGCGGCAACGCCTCCTTCCGGCGTACGGCGTTCGACGCGGCGGGCGGCTTCGCCACCGGTATCGGCCGCGACGGCGACAAGCGCCCGCTGGGCTGCGAGGAGACGGAACTGTGCATACGGCTCACCCGGTCCCGGCCGGACGCGGTCCTCCTGATCGACGACCGGGCGGTCATCCACCACCGGGTGCCCGAGGCGCGCGAGCACTTCCGCTACTTCCGCACCCGCGTCTACGCGGAGGGCCTGTCGAAGGCGCTGGTCGCGCGGAGTGTCGGCGCGCAGAAGGGCCTCGAGTCCGAGCGCCGGTACACCACCCGGGTGCTGCCCGCCGGGGTGGCCCGCGGGCTGCGGGACGCGCTGCTGGCCCGGCCGGGCGGCGCGGGCCGGGCCGGCGCGATCGTCGCCGGGGTGCTCACCGCCGCGGGCGGCTACGCCGTCGGCAGTGTCAGGGCCCGGCGGGGCGGCACAGGGTTCTCGGTGACCTCGGTGACCGGGATCGCGCACGCCCCGCGGGACGGGAGGACCGGGCAGACCCCGCGGAGCGGGGGAACCGGGCAGGACGAGGGGGGACGCATCGCATGAACGGCCCTACCAGCGCACCCGTGCCGGTGCTCATGTACCACGCGGTCGCGCCGGAGCCCAACGAGGCCACCCGCGAACTATCCGTGACGCCCGAGGCGTTCGCGGAGCAGATGGCCGTGCTCAAGGACCGGGGCTTCCAGCCGGTCACCACGGCCCGGCTGGCCGAGCACTGGCGTGGCACGGGCCTGCCGCCGCTGCCCGCGAACCCCGTCCTGATCACCTTCGACGACGGCTACGAGGGCGTGCACCGCTACGCGCTGCCGACGCTGGACCACTACGGCTTCCCCGCCACGCTGTTCGTCTCCACGGGCTGGATCCGCGGCGCCCACGACACCGGTGGGGGCCTGGACACCATGCTCGACTGGGACCAGGTGCGCGAACTCGCGGCCGGCGGGGTCGAGATCGGCGGGCACAGTCACACCCACCCGCAGCTCGACCAGCTCGACGACGACACCCTGTGGTCGGAGCTGATCCGCTGCAAGGAGATCGTCGCCGGTGAACTGGGCACCGTGCCCGCTTCGTTCGCCTACCCCTACGGCTACTCCAGCCGCCGGGTACGGGCCCGGGTGCGGGCCGCGGGCTTCACCCAGGCCCTCGCCGTCGGCAACGCCCTGGCCCGCCGACGGCAGGGCCCGTATGCGCTGCACCGGCTCACGGTGCGCCGCAGCACGACCACCGAGGAGTTCGAGCGGATCGTCCAGGGCCGCGCGATCACCCGGAACTTCGCCAGGGACCGCGCCCTCACCAAGGGCTACGCCATGGTCCGCAGAGCCCGACAGGTCCGCCGGAAGGCCATCAGCACCCGTGTCTGACACGACCACCACCACCGAGGCATCAGCCACCGGGCCCGAGGCGACCGAGCAGCCGGGGCGCCGTCTGCGGCTGCCAGGACGGGGCCGGTCCGCCGGCGGCAACCCGCTGTTCCGCAACGCCTACGCGCTGATGCTCAACACCGGGATCTCCGCGGTGCTGGGCCTCGGCTACTGGCTGGTCGCGGCCCGCTACTACTCCGACGACGCGGTCGGCCAGGGCTCGGCCGCCATCGCCGCCATGAAGCTCCTCGCCGGGCTGACCGCGGTCACGCTCACCGGGGCCCTGGCCCGCTTCATCCCGATCTCCGGCCGCGCCACCGGACGGCTCATCGCCCGTACGTACGTGGGCAGTTCGCTCATCGTGGCGTGCGCGGCCGGGGTGTTCCTGCTCACCCTCGACATGTGGGGGCCGTCGTACCGCTTCCTGCACGGGCTCGCCCACGGCCTCGGCTTCGTCGTCGCCGTCATGGCGTGGAACCTGCTCACCCTCCAGGACGGGGTGCTGACCGGGCTGCGCAGCGCGCCCTGGGTCCCGGTGGGCAACACCGTGTTCTCGGCGGTGAAGCTGGCCCTGCTGGTGGGGCTCGCCGTCGCGATCCCGACGACCGGCGTCTTCGTCTCCTGGGTCGCGGCGATCGCCTTCTCCATCGTGCCGCTGGGCTGGCTGGTGTTCCGGCGCCTGGTGCCCCGGCACATACGGGCGACCGAGGACCACGCCAGGCCGCCGACGGCGAAGGAACTCGGACGGTTCCTGGCGGGCGACTACACCGGCTCGCTGTTCTCCCTCGCGGTCGTCTACCTGGTGCCGGTGATCATCGCCGCGCAGGTCAGCTCCGCGGACAACGCGTACTTCTACATCACGACCACCATCGGCGGCACGGTCAACCTGCTCGCCATCAACATGGGTGCCTCGCTGACCGTCGAGGGGTCGCACGACCCGGCCCGGCTGGCCGCCAACACCCGCGCGGCGCTGAAGCGGATGGCCCGCATCATGCTGCCCATCTGCGGGCTGCTGTTCCTGCTGGCCCCGTACATCCTGCACGTCTTCGGCGAGGGCTACGCGCACGCGGCCACCCCGCTGCTGCGCTGGTTCGCCGTCGGCGCGCTGCTTCGGGTCGTGATGGAGACGTACTTCGCGGTGCTGCGCGCCCAGAGCCGTACCGCGGGACTGGCCTGGCTCCAGGGCCTGTTGTGCGCGCTGGTGCTGGGTCTGACGCTGCTGCTGCTCCCCCGGATGGGGCTGACCGGCGCCGGCGTCGCGGAGATCTCCAGCCTCGCCGTGATCGTCGCGATCGCCGCGCCGAAGCTGTACCGGACCGTCAGGGCCGTGCCCGCCGCCGGCGTGCCCGACGACGCGGCACCCGACGGGGACCTCGCCGACCTGGGGGCGCGCGAGGTCCCCGCCGATACCGCACCGCACCGGCGGCCCGCCTGGGCAGTGGAGTCCGACACCCTCGCCCTGGGCATCCACGTCGACTTCGACCACGTGGAGCGCCGGCCGGACGTACGGCCCGGACCGGGCACCCCGCCCGCCGGCACCGCCGCGGTGGACCCCGACCGGCCGCCGGCCGGGCCGCACGGCCCGGAGGCTCTGGGGCTCCCGGTGAAGGAGCTGAAGCCGGTCTCACCTTCCTCGCCGGGACCGGCCGAGCGGGAGGTGGACGCCCCGTTCGGGACGGAGGAACGAGCCGTCGCACCCGGCGGTCCCAACTCCACCGGAGAGCAGGCCGCAGTACCGGACGGCCCGTACTCCACCGGCGAGCGGGCCGTCGTACCGGAGGCGCATTTCACGGCCGGGGGCCTGGACCTCGTGCCGAAGGTGGGGACCTCGCCACCGGAGGCCGCGGCGGAGGAGGACCTTCTCGCCCGGAGCGGGCCCGACCCGTCCTGGCGGGAGCGTCTCGCGCCCACCCGGGCCGGCGTCCTGCTCGGTTGTCTGCTGACCACGGCACTGCTGCTGTACTGGGTGCCCGCGCTGCGCCTGGACGACTCCGACCTGGACCGGATGGGCGGCCTCGGCCTCGTCTCGGTGCTGCCGCTGCCGACCCTGGCCGGCGCCGCGCTGCTGATCGGGGTGTTCGCCGCGCTGCTGTGGCTGCGCCGCGAACACCGGGCGCTGCTGCTGGTCACCCTGGTCGCCACCGTTGTCTCCCTGCACGCGCTGCCTGCGGTGATCGAGAGCGAGCCGCGCTTCGCCACCGCCTGGCAGCACCTCGGCTTCATCGACTTCATCGACCGCACCGGATCGGCCGTGCCGGACCTGGACGCGCGGTGGAGCTGGCCCGGGTTCTTCGCGGTGGCCGCCTTCGTCGCCCGCGCATGCGGTCTGAGCGACTTCACCGAGGTCATCCGCTGGTGGCCGCTGACCGTCCAACTGCTGTACCTACCCCCCATGTTCCTGCTGACCCGCTCGCTGCGGGCGAGCTGGCGGGCCAGGTGGACCGGCGTGTGGATCTTCGTGCTGAGCGGCTGGGTGGGCCAGGACTACTTCTCCCCGCAGGGCTTCACCTATCTGCTGTACCTGGCCTTCGTGGCGATCCTCCTCGTCTGGTTCCGGGCGCCGCGGATGCTGTGGACCAAGGCCCGGCCGGGCGAGGCGGAGGTGGAGCCGGCCGACCGGCGGCAGCGGGCCGTGCTGCTCCTGGTGGTGATCGGCCTGTTCGCCGCCAGCGTCCCGGCGCACCAGCTCACCCCGTTCGTGATGCTGGGCGTGCTGGCCGTGCTCGTCCTGGTCCGCAGATCCGAACTGCGCGGCCTGCCCGTGCTGTTCGCGGTCCTGGCGGCGTTCTGGCTGGGCTTCATGGCCGAGCCGTACTGGTCCGGGCACTTCGACGAGCTGTTCGGCGGGGTCGGCGGGGTCGGCAGCAACGTCTCGACGTCCGTCTCGGGCCGGATCCAGGGTGGCGACTCGACCCACCAACTGGTGCTGTACACGCGCGTGCTGCTGGCCGGCTCCGTGATGGCCTTTGCCTGCTGGGGCTGGTGGCGGCGGCGCGAGAACAAGTACCGCGAGCGGTCGCTGCTGGTGCTCACCTTCGTACCGTTCCTCGGCTTCGGCATGCAGTCCTACGGCGGCGAGATGGCGCTGCGGGTCTTCATGTTTGCGCTGCCCGGGGCCGCCCTGCTCGGCGCGCTCGCGCTCTTCCCGCGCACCGGCGCCACCGCCGAGGAACGGGACAAGGACCGGGTGAGCCTGGCGCCGCTGGCCGCGCTGATGGCGGGCCTGCTGCTCATGGGCGGCTTCCTGGTCGCCCGGTGGGGCAACGAGACCTTCGAGCGGATCCGGCCCGGCGAGGTCGCGGCCATGGACTATGTGTACGCCCACGACAAACCGACGGTACGGCTGCTGTGGCTGAGCAACGACCCGGCCACCAACGTCACCCCGGCCATGCCGTGGGGCGCGCGGGACATGGAGCGCGTCGACTACGTGCCCACCCTGGCACCGACCGACCCGGTGCTGGTCTCCGGCCTGGTCAAGTCGCTCAAGGACGCGGGTCCGAACGCGTACCTGATGGTCAACCGCAGTCAGGTGACGTATCTGCGGATGGACGTGGGCTACTCGGCCACCTGGGAGTCACGGCTCGTGCGCCACCTCGACGACCGGCGGGAGTTGAGGAAGGTCCTCGGCAACGACGACGTGACCCTGTACGAGCTGCGCGAGCAGCCCTCCGGTCCCGTGCCCGAGCCGGATCCGGGGCCGATCGGGCCGAGGGTGACGTGGACGCCGTGGTCGGTGGTCGGCGGAGTCGCGGCGCTGGCGCTGACCGTGATGCTGACGGCGCGGGAGGTCCTCCGGGTCGCGATGCGGCCCAGTGTGCGCCGGCTGCGGTGGCTCCAGGGCAGCTTCTGGTTCTCGCTGCCGCTGCTGGCGGTGCTGTTCGCCTCGCTGGTGCAGCGGTTCCTGACCATGGGGGGCGGCTGAGCGGACGGCGGGTGGAGCGGCTCCGGCGGACTACCGCTGGAGCCACTTCACCTCGTACGCCTTCATGTCGAAGCGCCTGCCGTCGATCTGCGCGCTGATCGTGCGGTTCAGGATGTTGACCACCAGGACGGTCCGGTCGTCGGCCAGCACGCGCACGTTGGGCACGTCGTCCGGGGCGACGGACACCGTCCGGTACCCGGCTCCCGGCGGGAACGCCCGGTTGAAGCGGGAGACCAGGTCGTACATGGGCAGCTCCCGGCCGCCGCCGGAGGAGTCGGTCGGGGTCCACAGGCAGCCGGGGCAGTCGCCCGTGCGGTTCTCCGGGTTCCAGTAGAAGCCGGTGGAGGCGCCGCCCTTGGCCATGGCGATCAGGCCGGCGGCCTGGACGGCGACGCGGTGCGGTTCGGACCAGTCCTTGCGGTCGTCGTTGCGGTCGGCGGGCTCGACGTAGTACTCGGCCCACCACAGCGGCAGGCCGCCCGTCTGCCGCCGCACCCACCGGCCGACGTCCGTCAGCTTGTCGGTGGCGCGGAACTCGTCGGGCAGCAGGTCGTCGTCCTTGGTGTAGCTGGAGCCGTCCACGACGACGAAGTCGGCGCCCGCCTTGTGCTGGTTCCAGTAGGCGAAGGCGTCCAGGACCCGCTGGTCCAAGGCTCCCCAGGGGCCCCGCAGGACGGTGGAGGCGTCCTGCTTCTGCCGCGGGTCGACACTGTCCATGACCAGGTACGGTCCCCCCACCATGATCTTGGGGTCGACCTGCTTGAGCGCCTTGTGAACCAGGTTGTAGAGCTCGGTGTAGCCCTCGTAGTCCCAGCGGCCCTCGGCGTTGTTCCAGAAGCCCTTGAACTCGTTCCAGACGATGAAGTGGCGTACGTCCGGATAGCGTTTGGCGACGGTCGCGGCGAGTGCGGCGTAGTCCTTGTAGTGGTCGCGGGTCGGCGCGGTCTCCAGGGCGTCCTGGCTCCAGTCGGTGTTGTCCACGCCGGCCCGGCCGCCCTTCATCCAGTCGGGCGCGCAGCACAGCGTGATCACCGGAGTGCCGCCCGAGGCGCGGACGAAGTCGATCCGCCGGTCCAGCGCCTCGAAGTCGTAACGCCCCTTGACCGGCTCGGGGTTGTCGGCGCCCCAGCCCATGATCGCCTGGTTCTGCGGCAGGCCGCCGTCCTTCGACAGCAGCGCCCCGACCCGGCCGGTCGCGGCCGCGCTGCCCTCGTCGGCGCTGAACTGGGTGTGGGTGAAGCCCCAGCCGACGTCCGGCTCGTCCGCGTTCCGCGGGGTCGCCGGTGTCCCGTGCACCTTGTCGCCGTGGCGTGTGGTGCCCTCGGTACTCGCGCCGCCGGGCAGCGTGCTCAGCAGGGCCACGACCAGGGCCACCGCCATCACTCCCACGCCGAGCAGCGCGGGGAGCCGCCACCGCCCCGCCTCCGGATTCCCCCCATGACGTCTCATCAAGGACAACAGTAAGGGCGGAAATCATCCGCGGGACAGGGTTCCGGCAGGCTCGGCCCACAACAGGCTCAGTCCGGGCGCCGGCACGGGACGCGCGGGGGAAACCGGGTGCGCACGGCGCCCGCGTGACAGATCATGGCGGCATGTCCGCGAACCCACACGACGCTCTGCCGATCCGGCTCACCGTCGACGACTCCGACTCGCCGTCCGACGTCGTCGACGCGCTGTTCCTCGGCCGCTTCGCGACGGGCGAGCAGCCGTACTCGCACGCGGCGAACATCGACCGCGTGCGCCCCGGCGCCACCCTGCTGCCCAAGGACGCCCGGGTGCTGCGCGCGGCCCGCGACGACGACCGCAGCGCGACCCTCGCCGAGGGCGAGGGCTGGACGCTGCTGGTCTCCCGGTGGAACCGGGGCGCCGACGTCACTGTCACCGCGACCAGCGCCGAGCTGGCCGCGAAGGTGCTGGAGCAGGCGACGGACGGCGCCGCGGACGAGCCGGAGCCGCAGCCGGAGAACGTGACGATGGGCTTCTGGTACGTCTCGCCCCGGCGCGGCCCGCACCGCACCACACGGCAGATCGCGGCGGGCACCTGGGACGAGCTCCGGCCGAACTACACCGCCCCGGTCGCGGACGCCATGGACCGGCTGATGAAGACGACCCCCGAGGACATCGCGGGCCGGCTGCTCCTGCTGCACGGCCCGCCGGGCACGGGCAAGACCTCGGCGCTGCGGACCCTGGCCCGGTCCTGGCGCGACTGGTGCCAGGTGGACTGCGTGCTGGACCCGGAGCGGCTGTTCAGCGACGTCGGCTACCTGATGGACATCGCCATCGGCGAGGAGGACGCGGCGGGCAAGGGGCGCTGGCGGCTGCTTCTGCTGGAGGACTGCGACGAGCTGATCCGCGGCGAGGCGAAGCACACCGCGGGCCAGGCGCTGTCCCGGCTGCTGAACCTCACCGACGGCCTGCTCGGCCAGGGGCGCAACGTACTGGTCGGGGTGACGACCAACGAGGATCTGGAGCGCCTGCACCCGGCCGTGGTCCGCCCGGGCCGGTGCCTGGCCCGTATCGAGGTGGGCCGGCTGACCCGCCGGGAGGCGGTGGACTGGCTGGGCACCGAGGAAGGGGTGAGCCGCGACGGGGCGACCCTCGCCGAGCTGTACGCGCTGCGGCGGGGCACGTCGCCGACGGCGCTGCCGGAGCCGCGCGAGGGGGCCGACGCGGGTCTGTACCTGTGACGGGTCCCCGTGCGGGAACCGGTGCTTTGATGGGCGTATGACCCTGTTCGTCGGGACGTCGGGCTGGCAGTACAAGGACTGGCGGGGCGTGCTGTACCCGCAGGGGTGCCCCACGCGGCTGTGGCTGGAGGAGTACGCCGCCGCCTTCGCCACCCTGGAGGTCAACAACGCCTTCTACCGGCTGCCCGCGCGGGAGACCTTCGAGGCCTGGCGGGAGCGGGTTCCGGCGGACTTCGTGGTCGCGGTGAAGGCGAGCCGGTACCTCACCCACATCAAGCGGCTGAAGGACCCCGAGGAGCCGGTGCACCGCCTGATGACGCACGCGGCGGGCCTCGGCGACCGGCTGGGCCCGGTACTGCTCCAGCTCCCGCCGACCCTGCGCGCGGATCCGGAACTGCTGGACGCCTGCCTGGCGTGCTTCCCGTCCGGCACCCGGGTCGCGGTCGAGCCGCGCCACGAGTCGTGGTGGACGCCGCGGGTGCGCGAGGTCCTCCGGGCCCGGGGCGCCGCCCTGTGCTGGGCCGACGCCTACGCCCGCCCGGTCACGCCGCTGTGGCGGACGGCCGGCTGGGGGTACGTCCGCTTCCACGTGGGCCGCGCCCGGGCCTGGCCGCACTACGGCCGGCGGTCACTGGAGACCTGGGTCGACCGGATCGCCACGACCTGGCCGGGCGAGCGGGACGTGTACGCCTACTTCAACAACGACCCGACGGGGGCGGCCGTCCAGGACGCGGTGGTGTTCGCCCGGGCGGCCAGGAGCGCGGGCCTGGCGGTGACCCGCACTCCGGCGCTCACGGGCGACCGGCAGAAGGTCCCGCCGGGCCGGTGACTCGCGGGGCCGCCGCTCCCCTAGACGAGTCATTCCGATGTGATTAGTGGTCGTAGGCGATCAGGGATCGCATGACCGGCTGTCCGGTCTTGTGGTTGTGCCAGATCGCCGCGGC